>NZ_CDLKIE010000242.1:0-18014 GCF_975902315.1 Kaarinaea lacus
CTTACGAACGCGCCATTAATGTGAATAGTTAACACTATAAAAATCTTGATTCGGTTGGAAAAATTACGGCTTCCTGTATATCATTTAGTAAGTAGTTAGTTAGCGCCAACAAACCAGTTTAAAAAATAATCAGGCTAATACTTATAATATGCGCTGACTGTTCAGAGACTTTTCCAATGTAATTCTTGTTTAACGCAAAGGCGACTTATAATCATGCAAGGGATATTCAAAAATGTATGAGTCATTTTATGGATTATCCCTTACACCCTTTCGGTTAACGCCTGACCCTCTCTTCTTCTTTAAAGGTGCTAGTCACAAACGCGGACTTGCCTTTCTCCGATACGCATTCCTTCAACGAGAGGGATTTGTTGTAATAACCGGAGCACCTGGTACCGGCAAAACTGAATTAATGCTTAACCTCATTAATGAGCTTCCAAGTGAAGATGTACTACTGGCGAAAGTGGTAACGTCCAACCTCGGCGCTGACGACCTGCTTGATTTTGTTGCGGCGTCATTTCTTTCGACACCCAAAGCTTCCAATAAAGGCGTAACCTTAAAAAAACTGGAAGAGTTTTTTATCTACCAGGCTAAACAAGGGAAGCAAATTTTATTACTAATTGATGAGGCACACAATTTACATACAAAATCCCTGATAGAACTTTCAATGCTGTCAAATTTTCAACTTGGAGAAAATCCTTTATTGCAGTGTTTCTTATTGGGACAGGAACCACTGGAGAACAAACTTGAACTTCCAGAATTAGCTCACCTGAAACAGCGGGTTATTGTATCCACACACCTGGAACCCTTAAATCAACACGATACCAGAGCATATATAGAACACCGCCTTAGCAAGGCAGGCTGGAAACGGGATCCGGAATTTACTAAAGCCACCCATTCATTAATCTTTCAATACTCTACGGGTATCCCCCGTAAAATTAATGCAGTGTGCAATCGCATCTTACTGGAAGCTTACCTGGACCAGAAGCATATTATCGACCATAGACTGGCTTTTAAAGTAATCAAGGAAATTCAGGAAGAACTCGGTGTTTCACCAATGAGCCTGGATCCGGATTTTTCTGTCATCGATAGTCCAGACACTCGATCGTCGAAACCAGACAAAATACGACAATTCGACAGGGCTGCTCCAAAACCTTCCTCGCCTTCAAAGCAGTACAGAAATGTTCAGGACAGGGCTTCATCCCAATCAAAATCTGAACCAGAACCGGTAAAACCTGCAAGGCAAACGTCTGTAGAACAATCTTATTCTTCTGACAGCGATGACTCGGTAGTTGTTGCGACATTACCTGTCGTTAGTGAAAAAACGGATATTAAAGCACCCATCAAAAGAATGCCTTCTGAAATACCGAACAATGTACTCCGGTTAAATACCAGTAAAAATCCTAAACGAAAGCCTGATCAGTATGTTGCTTCAAAGAAATTAGCGTCAACCGTCGAACCAAAGGTGCAAAATACGCCCAGGCAACTGGTTTCACAAAGACAGGCGAGCAATCAAACGCAAGGTAATAATTTACAGCTTTTAACCAAAGAAGCTCATCAAAGTGGCGCAATCAATAACGAACTACAAATATTAGCGCCATTTTATTCCGATTCATCGGCACAAAACATAGTAACTGCCAAAGCTCAAACTAATATACAGGAAGAACACGATAAAAAAATTATTATCGAGGAACTGGCGCAGAACCAGAGCATAGAAACGTCAACACTTGATGACGAAAACAAGGCATACGAGCGATTATCTACATCACATTCAAAAGCAAGTTGGTCACCGATTTCCAGGTTGGGGATGACTATTTCTGTGATTAGTTTATTTGCATTCTGGTGGTTTATTTATGGACCTGGATTAGATGCGACGTTAGAAGCATTTAATTTAATCGCGAGCACGCTTCAGGAAAAGTTGAATCAATACGATCTGGAATTTGCCGGTTTTAAATAAAAACAATTACTCTAACCAGCTCCTCTTATCCTGTAGAAAATTTAACTGGTCTCTTCTTCCGCTACCATTTCGCCAATTTAAGCAGCAGCACGCCTGTTACCCTGTTCAAACCCTGCTCGAAGCCTGGCGATCGTTCTCACTTATAACGAAAATAAACAACTGCTATTAAACGTTATTTTTTGATCGCCTGTTAAACAATTCGGTACATCTTCAACCAACTATTCGATGGAAATATCTAAAAATGTATTAATCGCATGTCAGCAAATATCGGGTATGAATTAGAACTAATTTAAATCTCGTTGTATTTATTCCAGTTTTTTTTAATGTGCTTTTGTTTTATTGATCTATATCAAACTCACCATTGCATAACCTAATAATATCCCTTTCTATAACCATAAAATACGTAAGTTTATTTTCGGTTGTCATTAAACGCTTTTTTTTCATACGTTGGGGAGATTATTAAGATGTCTGTCAATAAAAAAATTATGTTTGGCTTATTAGTAATGGGTTTGCTGGGAGGCAACAGCATCGCGCATGCTGTGGAAAAAGGTGACTGGTTACTTCGATTTGGAGTGACGATGGTTGCTCCTGATGCTAGCAGTTCTGGTCCAGCGGGTGTACTGCCTGATGATGCCGTGGATGTTGATGATGGTACATCTGTATCAGTAGATGGTACTTATATGTTCCGGGATAACATTGGTTTTGAACTGCTGGCTGCATATCCGTTTTCGCATGATATTACTTTAAATGGGACAAAAATTGCTGAAACCGATCAACTACCACCAACATTCAGCGTGCAATACCACTTTCGACCAAAAACCAACGTGCGGCCGTATGCTGGGATTGGCCTGAACTATACAACGTTTTTCAGCGAGAGTATTACTACAGAGGGTACAAGTGCAGGACTCACCAGTCTTTCACTGGATGACTCCATTGGTCTCGCGTTACAGGGTGGTATTGACATTGATATTAGCAAAAAATGGTATGTCAATCTTGTACTCCGCTACATCAATATCGAAACAACCGCTAAAACAAATGTGGGTGATATCAACGTGGACATTAATCCCTGGGTCTATACATTGGGTGTAGGCACCAGTTTCTAGCAAGTGCAGTAAAGGAAAAACCAGGGGGAACCTGAATCGTTCCCCCTTTTTTTGGTTGGTTTGTAATTTATTAATTAAAAAAACCTGTCCTGGCGAACTATCTTGTCACGTTTTATTCACCCGACTAACCTGTTAATTGTCCAAGTATTGTTTCTGCACAGGTGATGGGTAATGAGAAGTGCGCCTGTCCATGGACAGTGTTGAATGTGGAGTCCCGCAGTTGATCATGGAGATACTGGCTATGCGATATGGGAACAACCTTGTCCAGATCGCCATGCCAGATATCAACATGCACAGGAATATCCTGCAATGGGAATCCCCAGTCTCGCGAATATAATTGCATGTCCTGCACCGCACCCGCCGTACCCTGCCTGAACGCCTCCTGAATATTTAAAATCAGCATATCCCTGACTTCAGCATGCTGCAGTACCTGTTTATCTGGACCGCCATTTACCATCGCTATAATATCCAGCATCAGCGCCGGGCTGGTTTTTGCCAGTGCCATTACCGGTAAACCATGAGTGATTTTTAGCGCCTGCGGGTAATGACGTGCCAGAATAAATCCTGCATTCACAAACCAGCGCATATGATTTGAAAGCCCTGTGGCAAATATTGGACCCAAACCGCAAACAATACCTGTTCGCTTGATGCGCTGCGGAATACGATAAGCACAACTGAGTGCGCAAGGCGCACCACCAGATATGCCAATTGTGCTAAAAGTCTGAAAACCGAGTGTATCAGCCAAATGGGTTACATCATCACTCCACGCCAGCAAGGTACGGTTTGCCTGTATAGATGACAAACCGTAACCAGGTCTGTCAGGCGTAACTATCCTGATATTAAGTTTTGTCGCGGCTGAATCCAGGAGATAGCTCTCTATACGAGAACCAGGCAAACCATGGAAACTAAAAACTGGCTCACCCTGTTCAGCCCCGGCAATACAGTAACCCAGCTGACGTCCATCGGGCAATTTATGTATATGTGATTCTATACTCATATACGCTTTACTATCATTATATCGTTGAGTATAAATCAGATTAGGTGGAAATAAATAACATTAACTGCGAACAATGAAAAACCACGAATATTCAACTGACTTCAGCTGTCATTACAAATTAAAACTTCCCCTGAAAAAAACAAGGCACAAAAAAAAGCGATGATCTATCAATATATAATCAATAAACCATCGCTATCAGATGCCTATGGAGCATGTAAAACCAAAACTGATCTGTCTGCCAGGAACGCAATTAGTATCAATTTATTACTATGCGTAAAACCCCCAGCAAACCGTTAAGCAATCGAAAGGGCCTTATCCTTATCTTTTATGTTATCTAATTCATTGTCGAATGTTATTTCCAGGGAATCCTTTAACATCGTGTCGATCTGATCAATGGAGTTTTGCAGCACTGTTCGTCTCACCATGTCGCGCCAGGCTAACATTGCCTCCGAACTACCGCCGGGAAACATCAGACCCAATCCATTCTTTGCATGGTGCACCACCATCGCCGTTATCATATGAGACCTTGACTCACTACCTTTCCCGGACCGAAACTCCACTTTCAAGATAGTATTTGTTCTGTATTTCAGCGGTCCTGACTTCACAAACATACCATCGGCGCCAATATCGTCGGTTTTACAGTGAACGACGGGAATGTTGTTATGATACAGCAATACATTCATCGCAATTGGTAGTCTTACACTACAGCGATGCTCCATTCAAACCTCCGTATTATTACAGACGAATAACCTTCTCAACGAGTATCAAATTGCTGGTAACTATGTCAGCCGTTCAGGCTGCTTCATGTGCTCCCGAACCTTCGGACAGTCTGCTAGCTGCTTTCTGATCGCATTGAAAACGCAACATCTTGCATATGCAGCTAAATGACTGGCTGTTGTGCTGGCAAAAAGTCATACCTACTCCGCTATCGGCAACACGTGTCACCTTCACTTGCATTGGATACCATTTTTCTGCGCCGTCACTTTCTTCCGGAATTGCTAACGCCAACTCATCTCCAACCTGCAGATCAGCATTGTGACAACGCAGGAACATACCGTTTAAGCTAAAATCCTTCGCAATACTGTTCCGCACTATCGACCCATTGCGATACAGATTAACCCTTAGCTTTAGTGCAGACCTGTTTGCCCACCTTCGATCCCCTGCGTTATCCGAATGCTCTACGTCGAACATAGTTGTTTCAAGATCACCCGTTAATAAAACTGAGAGTTTCTCAAATAGATTGTTCATCATGTGCATGCACCCGACTTTTGTTTGATGTGGCTATCACTTTATATACTGCGCCTTTGTTTCTTTTTGGTTGTTGTTATTATTGAGTTATTCTTATTGAGTTATTTTTATTAAGCTACTTTCTAAGGTTTGTTAAACCTTATGTGCCTATCAAAACTCTAACTCGATTTTAGTCGCTTGAATATTGGGCATTTCTTTAAGAAACTAGGGAATTTCCCTATCCAATGAGGGATAGAATTTTAGGTTAAGCGCAGTAAAACCAGAGACTAACACTGATAAAATTACATAGAAGTTACAGGTTGATTATTTTCCAGGAATAACTGAGGATATCTGTAGGATATTTCTGTAGACGAGGCAATCCCAATACCAGGCTTACCACTCATTGATAGTATGCCCCTGAAACAAAGCCCGGCGACAATTCTGTCTCAAAGCTTAGCTTTTACTACTAACCGCCAACCGAGCAAGTTCTACAACGGTTTTTACCTCCATTTTCTCCATAATATGGATACGATGGACATCGACAGTCTTTGAGCTAATACCTAGCTGCGCCGCAATCGCTTTACTGCCTTTACCCAATATTAGTAAGTCCATGATTTCCCGTTCACGAGGTGACAAATGTTCTGCCCGCAGCTGGAATTTGACACGATGATTTTGTTCCTCAAATGCCTCACTGCTCTTATCGATCGCTTTAGTAATGGCGTCGAGTAAAGCCTGATCGTTGAAGGGTTTCTCCAGAACATCCATCGCCCCTGCTTTCATGGCACGCACCGCGATGGGTACATCGCCATGTCCGGTAATGATAATGATGGGAAGCTGGATTTTTTTTTCGTTGAGAACACGCTGTAATTCCAGTCCACTCATCTCAGGCATACGCACATCAAGAATCAAACACCCCGGTTTCGATGTATCATATGACTCCAAAAACGCTTGCGCAGAAGCAAAACATGTTGCATTCAGGCCAACCGATTGCATCAACAAATCCAGCGAGTCTCGCACCGCTGCATCATCATCAACAATATACACTGCCACATCAGACCGCATTTCCATCCCTCAAATAATAACCAGCGAAATTCAAATCAGGCGCAACAAGCCTCGTATCTTGTATAATGTACAATCCTGCGCAGATACACGCCACTTTATTGTATACATTACCAAATAGTTCAATCGCGGACACTGAATGATTCATATTTTATTTGTTGGCAAGGTAAAGAAAAAACTTGCTCCCTGGCCGGGCTCTGATTCCACCCATAATTTGCCATGATGTGCCTCGATAATCGAGCGACTGATTGACAACCCCATACCCATTCCAGCGCCTTCCCTGGTGGTGACAAAAGGTTCAAATATCTGGCGCCTGGTTTGTTCATCCATGCCTGGACCGGTATCAGACACTGTCACCTGGATACAGGCATCACTATTCATTTCTGTGCGTATAGTTAATTCGCGCGTTGTACTTTCGGCTTCATACATCGCTTCCATACTATTCTTCACCAGATTTATTATTACCTGTTCGATTTGTATAGGATCGACAACAGTCATTGGTAAGTTAAGATCTGGTTCTATCTTTGTTATGACTCCATACCTTCGCGCATCTGCAACGATTAATTTCATGGATCTATTTATCAGATCGTTCAAATTTGCTTCGCCTTTTTGCGCTGCCTTCTTGCTGACCAACTGTCGCAAATGCCGAATAATTTCTGCCGCTCTTCTGGCCTGACTCTGCGAACCTAAAATTGCTTCTTTAAGCTTATCGGGTTTCTCTTTTCCAGTTTCCAGTATCCTCAATGCAACATCAGAATAAGTAGCAATAGCCGACAAGGGTTGATTTAATTCGTGGGCAATGCCCGTTGCCATTTCACCCATTACATTCAGCCTGGCCATGTGGGCAAGCTCAGCCTGATGTTGACGGGCTTTCTCTTCGGCATGCACACGATCCGTTATATCTTCGCCAGCGCTTAATGTTCCAATAATATTCCCACCATCATCATGAAAATAGCTGTTATGCCAGGCTATCAGGCGCTTGATCCCGGTACGGGTTAGCACCGGATTTTCATAATATTCAGCGGTTTCCAGTTTACCCTGCATGATTTCCTTAAAAACCGGATATACAATTTCCATACCTTCAGGTTGCGGCAAACAAGTGCCAAACCAGTTTTTGCCTAATAATTCTTCTTCTGCAAAGCCTAACAATTCACAGCCTTTTCTGTTAATGAGGGTAATTTCCCCAACCTGATTTAAAGAAACAATGATAGCCTCGACAGTGTCAAGATAACGTTGCGCCATGTCACGTTCGTTACGCAACGCATTCTCGGCCTGTTTACGGTTACTAATATTTCGATGTGCAACGACCACCCCTCCATCGCCAACACTGTAAGGCGTAACATACATAACGAACCAGCGTTTTTCGTGTGGTGAATCACAACAGGCATATTCCATGGAGAACCTATCACTAATACCATTTAAAACATTTTCCAGGCCATGTAGTGCCAATTTATCTTCTTCCAGTCCTGAATTACTTGAAGTCCGAATCTCATCAAGATAATTATCTCCAATTTCAGAATGAATTAATCTGGCATTACGATATTTGAGTGCGAAGTTTCGCCAAGCCTCATTGGTTGAGACAATTACACCCTCTTTGTTTATTACCGCGATGTTATCCACAAGGGAATCCAAAACTGTTTGTATAAATTGCTGCCGTTCCCTTACCGCGCTTTCTGCATGTTTACGTTCTTCAATTTCGTGCCTAAGTTCCTTATTAATCACTTCCAGTTCTGCGGTTCGTTCCTGAACTCGCCTTTCCAGTTCGTTACGTGCATCACGCAATACATCTTCTGTGTGTTTGCGATCTGCGATATCCCGCATAACGCCTGCCAGTTTTAATGGCTGCCCCTTTCCGTCTGTTACAATTTTTCCGGTAAAAGAAAACTGGCGAACACTACCGTCTTTATCAACCAGGTCTGTTTCATAGTCGTTAATCATGCCATCCCCGTGAATTTGGGCTAACAGCTTTTCCCGATCATCTGGATTCGCATAAAAATCACCCATAAAACGGCCCAGTAATTCTTCCCGGGTGTAACCAGTCTGGTATTTCACCGAGGGACTGACTTCCAGTATGGTGCCATCCAGTCCGATTTCAGCGTACACATCCAGAATGGAATTAAATACCTGACGATACTTGTCTTCACTTTTCCGTAAAGCATACTCAACTTGCCTGCGAGACGTGATATCAGAAAAACTGGCAACAGAGCCACTAATTTTACCATCACGATGAATAGGATCGGATCGATACTCCACCTCAAAGCTTGATCCATCAGCACGCCATAGCAACTCATCATCCACAAAAAAACTTTTTCCTTCGCGGTAGGCACCATATATTCGGCACTCATCATCAGAGCAAGGTTCGCCGTCAAACTTTGTATGATGAATAATAGGGTGAATATTTTTGCCAACCAAATCGGACGCATTTTTATAACCTAGCAGGTGTAGCGCTGCTGGATTTATAAAAGTACAATTGCCCTGTAAATCCACACCAAAAACGCCTTCCCCCACGGATTCCAGTAACAAGCGTAACCGTGCTTCACTATCACTTTTTTGCTGCACCGCGAGTCTCATGTTGCTGTAAACCACATGCAAAATTACTAGTCCGATTGACAGAACCATTGCCAGAATTGTGAGTGTAATTATGGCAAGCCGTATATGCCGGATAGATTCATAGGCCTCTTTCTTATCCTGTTCGGTAGCAATACCGAAACCCAAATCGTGATCCCATAACCAGGTCCCTATTACGGATGTACCGCGATAATCCTGATAACCTGTTAAATCACTACCTGACTCGCCAGCAATTGCACTCGCCGCCATTCGAGTTAATGGCCTGGACTGTTTAAGTAAAACAGTTGTTTTATTCGCCCTGAGCTGTTCACCAGGATCCCGTATTTCAATATTCAGTATGCCAAGCTGGTCATTCGAGAGGAGGCCAATTTCTCGTAGTTCGTCAACAAACCGACTGTTACTAATCAAACGCCCCTCACCATCAAATGCGTATGTTTCCCCGGTTTTTCCAATCCGGCCTTGTTGAAGTATTTTTGTAAAATCATCCGCCGGATTCATTCGAAAAGCGAAGATCGCGACTGGCTTACCAGATCTATCGAGTACAGGAGCACCTACAAACATGGTTGGTAAATGTTTTTTTAATCCACCACTGCTATCCCTAAGCGGTACATCGGATTTAACCGGCAAACTTAAAGCAGGCTTTCCAGACAAGATATTCTGAAAAAATTTTTCCTGTTTAATGAGCAGGTTTTTCACACCAATATTTTCATCGCGGCTGGATGCAAGATTTACATAATCATAGGAGATAATAAAAAAGCCCTGATACCCCATTCCGACCAGTGCAGGGCTTAGGTGCTCGCGGTACAGGTTTTTAACTGGCGAAGCCAGGAGCTGTTGCCTGGAGCGCGGTAACTCGAGTAGCTGCTGGGTGTACTGGCGCAGTTCAGGAGAATTGGCCCACAAGCTTGCCACGGCTTTTTGGTCCTTTACCCATAATTTTATTGCCTGATGCGTGGTCTGCAGCACTACCCTGAGTGATTGTTCCATTTCACGTTCTGCGTCAGTTCGCAATCTATCCTGAATCAACCACGATGCTGTCCCTAGCAATAAAATAACTATGAGCGAACCCGCAATCAGAAATTTTTCGGATGAATTTATGCGCATAAACAGGCGATGTTACATACTGGATATTATTGACATATGCTACCGGGAAACTGGCCATTACTGATTGATCTTAAACAATTAAATGCAATCTAATCGTAAATTGGCCAGTCTTGATTAAATGTAGCCCGCATTGACAATATCCACCGGGGTGAAAGTGGATTAACTGGTGAAATTTATAAGGATAGTGATAGCTTCAGTATGAGAGACTGACTATCGGTTTTATGTATCGGGCTGGTCACCTGCCTTTATTTTCCAGGGGTCTACATTTACTGCGCCGGCAACCTTTCCGTCCTTGCGATGCAACACCAGCAATATCTGTTTTTTCTTACCCACAAGCGGAAAATAAGCACACTCATCGACGGTTAAGCAGTTCTGAGCAACAAAGTCATTAATCAAACCCGCTGCGACCGATTTATTATCACGAATGTTGTCACCGTCAATACTTCGTAAAACTATCGACGGTAAATGCAAGCTCATTGGTTCATAATGCTCAGATCGAAACTCCAGATCAGGCTTTCCTGCCAACACTTCCTGTATCAGCTGGTTTTTTTCTTCTGCGGTCTCAGGCATCCTGGAATAAACAGCGACGGGCTTTTGATTGAAGCGCGGAAGGGAAACAGCGGGCCCAAGCAGGGAGGTATCAATATCCCCTTTTGATACTAATGTAAATCGATCCACGGCAAATACTAAAAACACTGGTCGTTGATCATAGATAGTAAATGCACCAAATGCTAATACCCCAAGCTGCACAATACCAACCAGCACCAGATCGAGCATTAATCCCTTCTTCCCTGGTTTGTAGAGTAATAAAGTTAACATCGGACCAACCACAATACTGACTACCGCTAAAATTATCAGAATTAACCAGCCGCCTTCAGCGCTCATATAGGGTTCAGGACTCCACCAACTCAGTGTGGCAAAGCTAATAGCAGCCAAAACCAACAGGGTAACCTGTAAATGTCCAGCAAATAGTCGAGAGCGTGTTGTCATCATCGATATATCATTGACTGTTCCGATGCCATATTAAACGGCCATCCTGATATATTTCTTTGACGCGATGGTAAGGAATAGAGTGCAGGTCACCTTCTTCGTCTATCACCTCAAACATGAAATGATGATCATCAGGGAATCGAATCTCTTTAAATGCCACCTTTATAATCGTATCTTCCATCCGGTCATAGTAGCCAATGATAAAACTGTCAGCTGTCAGATGTTCATCCCAGCGAATTTGGCTTAATATTTCCTGTGCGGTTTTCATAAGCAAACGAAATTGTGCACTGTCTCATCATCCTAAATATAGCACTTACATCACGTCGCAATGTTAGTCATCAATGCTTGACACAATCTTGAAGCAGGTATTAGACTTTCCGAGCTCACAATTCCTTTAGAATCTGTTATTGACAGACACTAATTCATTGAAACTGGCACCCCTATTGAGCATGGCTTCGCAACAACAAACAAAAGTTTTATTATTCCTGTTCAGTTTTTTGCTGGTGCAAGGCGTTGTTGTTCTTACGGAATTTGAGCATCCTCTGCATAATGCTGACAGCAGTTGCGAAATTTGTATTGCTGTTGATCATTTGTCCAGCGGACTTATTACCCTCGAAAGCGGTAATCACTTATGGTTGCAGAATGAGTTAGATACTTTTCCTGGCTTCTCGCCTTATTTTCAATCCCATTTCACTGCATTCTCCGTCAGAGCTCCTCCCGCTCTCTAAGCATATTCGGAATTAGCGTTTTTTCGTTAATGGTATACAACCGTCGCTGATTAACATCACGGCGGTTTTGATGAATGTGATGGGAGTTTTCCGTGAACATGCGTTTTACAGAAAAGCTAATTATTTCGATGGCAACGCTTGCTTTCGTAGCAATGGCTGAAATTGCACAGGCAAATAGTACGGGGCGCATCAGCGCCAATGAATTTAATCCTGCAATCAGCCTGATACTTGAGGGGCGTTATGCAGATTATAGCGAACCGTTTGAATTACCCGGATTTCAATTGGGCGGAGAAGCCGGTATTTACGAAAAAGGTTTTTCCATGGGACACAATGAGCTGACGCTTAGTGCCAATGTTGATGAATATTTCTATGGCATGTTTAACGTGGCGATTGTGCGCGAAGACAGTGAAACAGTGGTCGAGCTGGAAGAAGCCTATATTGAAACTTTAGGTCTGGGCAACGGCTTCACTATCAAAGCCGGACAGTTTTATTCCGGCCTGGGTTACCTCAATGCCATTCACGATCATGCGCAAGATTTTGCGGATGTACCCCTGGTGTATGCCGCAATGTTTGGCAATCACGTTCTGGAAACCGGTATTCAACTACGCTGGCTGGCACCCACCGATCTGTTTCTGGAATTTGGTGCGGAAACAGGATCCGGTGACGATTTTCCCGGCGGTAGTAACGAAGAAAATAATAAAGGCAGAACCTTGTTCGTCAAAACCGGCGGTGACTTTAGTGTTAGCTCCAGTTGGCAGGCCGGCCTGTCCTATTACACAACGCAATTTGATGTACGCGAAGGTGGTGGCCATGCCCATGGTAGCGGCACAGCGGATACGGATCTGGAAATTCTGGATGGTGAAACGTCCATTCCCGGTATCGACTTCGTCTACAAATGGGCGCCCAGGGGCAATCCAGGTCAACGTAATCTGAAAATCCAGTTTGAGTATTTTTTTCGTGACGAAGAAGGCCAGCTGGAATATACAGACAACATTAATAATCTTACCGGCTCTGCGAAGTATGATGGAGATCAGGCCGGTTTCTACGTGCAAGCGGTTTACCAGTGGATGCCTCGATGGCGCGTTGGCCTGCGTTACGACCACCTGACTACCGATAATCAATTAAGCAACGTAACAGGTGACTTCACGCCAGACGAACTCGGTGAAGAAACTGAGCTGGTTACAGACCACGATCCAAAACGAAGCACAGTGATGGTCGACTATTCTCCCAGTGAATTTACGCGGTTTCGCGTGCAATACATGAAAGATGATTCTGGTGAGGTATCCGACGATCGAATTTACCTGCAGTTTATAGCCAGCCTGGGTTCCCATGGCGCTCACAAGTACTAACCGCTGGAGCAAGCTCATGAACAAAATCAGCTGTTTGATTATTGTATTGGTTACTGTGGCTTTTCCGCATATCACACTGGCTCGCATCAACGTGTTTGCCTGTGAACCGGAATGGGCGTCACTATCCAGAGAGCTCGGTGGTGAAGATGTGAAAATTTACACCGCCACTACCGCATTTCAGGATCCGCATCGTATCGAGGCCAGGCCGTCATTAATTGCTAAAATGCGCCGCGCTGATTTGGTAGTGTGTTCGGGTGCCGACCTGGAAATTGGCTGGCTTCCGCTGCTGTTACGTTCATCCGCCAATAAAAAAGTGCAAATCGGCCAGCCTGGTTACTTTGAAGCGGCAATGCAGGTAGAACGTCTGGAAGTACTGGAAAAAGCGGATCGCTCTATGGGCGACGTCCATATCCAGGGTAATCCCCACGTACACCTGGATCCACGGCGTATTGCTACTATAGCCGCGGCATTAACAGAACGGCTCATGGAAATCGATCCTGATAATACCGCTCAATACCGGCAGCGTGGGAATGAATTTCAATCGCGCTGGCAAGCCGCTATGGAGCAATGGAACGCTAAGGCTACGCCACTAAAAGGTAAGCGCATTGTGGTTCACCATAAAGACTGGGTATACCTGTTCGACTGGCTGGGTATCGAGGAAGCCGGCACACTGGAATCGAAACCCGGCGTCCCACCAAGCACCAGTCATCTCGCCAAACTTTTATCGAGCTTACAATCCAGGCCGGCAAAATTGATTATCTACACCAGTTATCAACACGACAAAGCGGCCTTGTGGGTAAGCGCGCGAACAAGCATACCCGCTGTGCAATTACCATTTACGGTCGGTGGAAGTGATAAAGCCAATGACCTGTTTGCATTAATGGACGAAACATTAGACTTATTGCTTAACGATACGAACTAGACATGAACATCCTGGAGCTTAGCATCCTGTTACCGGCAATGCTGGCAGGAAGCCTTGTCGTTTTAACTCACGTACCCCTGGGTCAGGAAGTGCTACGTCGCGGTATTATTTTTATCGACCTCGCTATTGCCCAAATAGCCGGACTTGGCGTTATCGCTGCTTATAGTTTTGGCTGGGAAACCCATGGCTGGGAAGTACAAAGTATTGCGGTAAGTACCGCGTTGACTGGCGCCCTGTTTTTGTACTGGTGTGAGAAGCGTTGGCCAGATATTCAGGAAGCCATCATTGGTGTTGTATTTATTCTGGCTGCCACAGCTGGCATCTTATTGCTTGCTAACAATCCTCACGCAGGCGAACACATTAAGGAACTACTTGTAGGACAGATATTATGGGTAACTTATGAATCCTTAATTCCAGTTATTGTCATCTATGCTTTGGTGCTTGCCGGCTGGTTTACTTTTTATAAACGATTTGGCAGTCCCGGTTTCTACATACTTTTTGCCATTACTGTAACCTTGTCAGTGCAACTGGTTGGTATTTATCTGGTGTTCGCCAGTTTGATCATACCGGCCCTCGCAACTCGCAGCATGCAACAACATCGCCTGTGGGCAGGTTATACGATTGGCTTAATGGGTTATGCTACTGGATTATTAGTATCGGCAATATTTGATTTACCTTCCGGCGCAGTGGTTGTGTGGGCGTTGGCGATCATCGCTATTGCAGTAGCCAGCTCTCTTTCTGTGGTAAAAAGAATCCGCACAAAACAAAATTAACCAGCTGTTATTGCGCCAGTATCCGGTGCAACTTATACAGGTAAGGATCCAGAGATTTCTTCTGTTCCCAGGTTTGCTCCAGTGGTGTAACTGCCAACTGGCTGTTTATCATTCCCACCATAATGTTTGTTGCACCCTCGACTGCCTGTTCGACAGCGTGCGCACCCAGCCGGGTTGCCAGAATACGATCCAGTGCCGCAGGTGAACCACCGCGTTGTATATAGCCTAATATGCACGGACGACATTCCACACCGGATTGTTCTTCAAGCTCTGTCGCCAATGTTGTCGCACCACCATTATAAGCACCTTCTGCAACTACGATGATAAAACTGACTTTACCCTTTGCCTTCGCCTGCTGAATATCGTTCACCAGGTTTTTCATCTCAACACCTCGCTCCGGCACCAGGATTTCTTCTGCACCACCTGCTATACCAACACCTTCAGCAATAAAGCCTGCCATGCGTCCCATGACTTCGACGACGAACACCCGGTCGATAGCATCAGCGGTATCGCGAATTTTATCTATCGCATCAAGCGCCGTATCCAGTGCTGTAAAAAACCCAATCGTAAAATCCGTACCCGATAAATCATTATCAATTGTGCCCGGCAGTCCGATGATTTGACCGGGCCAAATCTCTGATAATGCATGCGCACCACGCAATGAACCATCGCCGCCGATTACCAGTAGCGCATCAACTTCCAGGTCGGTGAGATTTTTGGCAGCCTGTGCCCTGCCCTCGGGAGTACGAAATGCTTTACAACGTGCGCTACGTAAAATGGTACCGCCACGTTGAATAATATTGGAAACTGAACGGTTGTTGAGGTTTATGTAGTTATTGTTTATTAAACCCTGATAGGCATGCATGAAACCGAATACCTCCAGGTCATAATGCGTAGCCGTTCGAACAATTGAACGTACCGCGGCATTCATTCCGGGAGAGTCGCCGCCACTGGTAATAACAGCAATTTTTTTTATACGGGCCATTTTCCTGATTATTGGTAATTTTGAACGGGTATCTTTAATATCATACGCTAATTTTTGTGGCCTGAAATGATAGTTTGTTCCAACAATATTGAGGTAAGACTGGTTTCATTAATGCATCAATGGCAAATATTTAGCAGCTGTACTAGAGTTGTTAGAGCGGCGGGTATTTAGCCAAAACTGACTTCCACCTGCACTTTATATACAGCCATGAAGTTGGCAAAAAATAGCGTTTGTCACATTCAAATCTGTATATAAATGTCTATAAATCTGGAATATTTTAAAAGCAATAAATGGAATCGATTATTCCGATAGAAAAAAGTGCGCGCGTTATTTTAGATGCATCCCATGACGCAATGGCCATCGTCGCCGCCGAAACCGGAGACTTTATTGCCATTAACGATTGTCATTCTCGCTTGTTTGGATTTTCGCTAGATGCCCTCAATAAACTGGGCTTAGGAAGACTTTACCAGTTTGACAAGCAGTCTGGAACGGCCAACGCCCTGCAGGCAATACAGGACGCCAAATCCTATGAAGTCTTTTTATGGCGAGCTAACAATCATCTAGGCGGTTCTGTCGACGTGGAATTAACCTGCAGTCCTCTTGAACTGTCCGGTACACGATACCTCCTGTTGGTCAGTAAACCCATTTCTGAAACCAGCAGTACTACCAAGTTTTCCGGCATGATTTCCGTGGAACAGGCCTTCCAGGATTCCGAGGCCAAGTGGCAATCCATTACCGAGAATACCGCCGACTACATAATGCTGATCGACCCGCAGGGCAAGATACTCTATATCAATCATACGGTACCAGACCTCACCATCGACCAGGTCATAGGACAGTCAGCTTATGACTTTGTTAAACCGGAACAGGTGCCCATACTAAAAAACGCGTATGAATCCGTGATAAGAACCGGGCAACCCACCCGGTTTGAAATCGACTATGAATCCGCCGATGGAATTACCTACCTGGAGAACCGTGCGAGCCCGGTACTGCGTGACGGCAAAGTTATCGCGATAACAGTGTCAAGCCGGGATGTTACTGAATGGAGACATGCACTGGCAGCCCTGGAAAAAAGTCAGGAACACCTCAGCCATGCCCTGGCGGCCGGAAAAACTGGCACCTGGGAATGGAATACGGAAACTAATGAAGTGATGTGGTCAGAGGGTGTCGAGGTCATGTTCGGCATGGAACCTGGATCCTTTCAAGGCTCCTACGACGCATATCGTTCACTGGTACATCCGGATGATTTAGGCATCATTGACAATGCTATTGAACAAACCCTGGTACACAACGCGCCATACTACGTTGAACATCGCTGTATTTTTCCTGATGGTTCACTGCACTGGTTAAGTGGCCAGGGTAGTGTTTATCGCGACAGCACCGGCAAACCTTTAAGAATGGTGGGTACTGTCACGGATATATCGGAACGTAGGGAGTCTGAGAAAGCATTAAGACAAAGCGAATTCCTGTTGGCAAAGTCACAGGAAATAACACATATCGGTAGTTATTCCTGGGATATCGCCACCAATAAATATACCTGGTCCGATGAAATGCATCGTATCTTTGGTTTGTCAAAAGAAGCATTCGATGGTTCAGCAGAAACTGTCATAGAAAACGCTATACATCCTGATGACCGACAGAAACTTTATGAAGGACAACAGAAGGTCATCGCTGAAAAGAAAACTCAGCCTATGGAGTTCAGGATCTTGCGGCCGGACGGCACCATACGCCAAGTGTACGCCAGTGCATTTTTAAATTTTGACGAAACGGGCAAGCTCAAATCGATGATTGGTACCGTGCAGGACATTACCGAACGTAAACGGGCCGAAGCGGCTTTACTCGAATCACAACAAAAATTAAGTCTTCATTTCCAACAAACTCCCCTGGGTGTCATCAGTTTTGACACTGATTTCAAAATTATCGAGTGGAATCCGGCCGCGGAAAAAATATTTGGTTATTCTCGCATAGAAGCGCTCGGTAAAATACCAGTTGGTTTAATCGTATCCGAAAAGATTGTGCAAAAAGTCGATAAGATATGGAACGCTTTGCTTCATATGTCAGGGGGCACCAGAAGCACCAACGAAAACATAACGAAGACAGGTAAAACAATAATTTGTGAATGGTATAACACACCACTCGTAGACGACTCAGGAAAAGTGATTGGCGTCTCTTCACTGGTACAGGATGTTACTGAGCGGATAACCGCCCAGCGGGAGCTTGATAAACACCGCCGCCACCTGGAAGAACTGGTTGCC
>NZ_CDLKIE010000243.1:0-3048 GCF_975902315.1 Kaarinaea lacus
CACTATGTTGGTTGACCCGATGAGAAGGGCGGCAAATTCATGTGCTAAGGTCTGGGGTGATCGTGAAAATTTGAATCATGCGCTCACTGAAATATTACATACCATGTCTTATTGTAAATACCTGTATGTATTAGATAAAGATGCGCTACAAATAAGTGATAATGTCAGTCATGAAGGCCTGGTAACCAGACATTTTGGTCGTGACCGTTCAGAGCGTCCTTATGTGCAAGAGATGGCATCCGGTGGTGAATTTATGTTATCGACTGCCTATATAAGTTTGCGCGCAAAACGCCCCTCGTTAACAGCGATGCAATTGGTGCGCGATGAAGATAATCAAATCATAGGCTTTATCGGCGCAGACTTTGATTTACGTGATTTGCCTTTAACGCGTGATTTATATGAAGAGCCCCGCGAGTGGAAACAAATTAAAGGGGACCCCTCTATCCGTCGAAATGTGTTTTCACAAACACGTAGTGATAGTGATATGGATCGTCATATTGATACGGTACTTGGTGTCATTGAAGAGTTGATCGTCGATCATGGTGTCTTTCATGCAAAGTTCCATTTCTCAAGTAATCGTTCTGTTATTTGGCACTTTGATGATCCATTTCGTTATCGTTTACTCAGCCTGGATGCACTTGTTGATCCGAATATTTGCCTGGCCTATCCAAACAGGGCATATCCTAAGGATGCAGCGATTCCAGTGTCACAAATTCGGCCGATTCTTGATAGTTTACGACAATTGAGATTCATGGATGACACTTTGTATTTACGTTCGGGTGCACTGAATATTTTTAATGGGATCATCAGTCTTAACTTCTCATGTGATGGTTCGCATTATATCCCTTACGATGAATTCCTGAATAGAGAACATGCTTTCTGGAATAGTGCACAGGACTAAAGGGGGCACTCTGATGGTCTGGTATTGGGTCGGACCTAGATTGCTGGTATTGGGTCGGACCTACCCAACTCACTGAGCACTCAATAGAAAAGGCCGTAGATTTACTGTCATTTCACCTTAGACCTTCCTTTTTACTTTCAAAAAGCCACTCCTAAGAATGAGTTTTTTATCTTCACGTAAACTTCACGGCTTAGACGGTTCATTTGACCTACAAAACAGGCCTTCTAAGTGATAAATAATGCGACTAATCGGTTTAATGATGGGTAACCACGATAGTTTTACAGGTCCGCTCCGGTTCTCCCACTATTGCCATGACAACAAACATCAACGGCAGCTGGATGCGCAGCAGGGTGTTAGTGTGAGTTATAGTGCTAACAGCGCGAATGCAACATATACCCCATTTTCTGATCTCAAAGACATGCTGGATAAAAAAGATAAATAATTAAAGGATCAATGGGGGCAGACTCCGTTGAAACCTTAAGCCAACTTAAAATCAATCGAGCCTAACCCCGTTGATTCGCAACGTACTTATTCGGACAGCGCGGCACATATGTCTACTGTCCTTCCTTTCGTTGACAGAAGTGTCCATATACCATTCACATCGACTGAGTATTCAACACGTCCTATATACTGTTTCGTTGATGGTCCAACTCCCTCCGGAAGGTCAGTCGGAAACAAAATGAGAACATTATGACCTTCAACCGACACACTTTGGGAGCCATCAGGATTAATTGTTGTGTGTGAAACTGATCCATTAGCCTTTATCGAGAAAGTTGCTCCAGTGTATTCGTTAATAAAGTCCAGATCGGCACCGATTCCGGCTTCAAGCATACGCACCGGAAAACCAGATTGGTCTGTCCATTCTTTCATTACACGATGGTCATTAGGAAATATCTCAATTGTCAAATCAAAATCAGGACAGGCATAACCAGCCGGAAGTGGAATTGTAATTGAGTCTGCAGCGACCTGGTTCGCAAAGCCTAGCGCAAACGTCAACATGAATGCGTTGACTATATATTTTATGGTCTTTTTCATAGTTTTCCCTCCTGTTTGGTGGTTGATTAAAAGATCAAAATGTTGGTGCAACTATCACGAGGATTTCTTTAGTCATTTCAGTAGTCCATTAGTCGTAGCTAGTTCCACTGCCTGCTTGTGACCAATGTCATTGCACTTTCAACACCAGAAAGTATTTACAGCTTTTATTATTTGGAATTTGCTTTGCTTATATTAATGATCTGCAAATTTTCTGACGAAATACCGGTAACATTATCAATAAAGCTCTGATAATCATGACATCTCTAAAAGTAAAACTTAGTGAAATACCGCGAGGAATGTGCAAACAATTAAGTATAAAAAAACTATAGTTAGCTTCTATGCGGATAAGAAATTTTTAAGCAGGATTTTTGATCCAAGGCAAAATTGTTACATCTATTTTCAAGTGATTAATTAGGTATGGACAATTTTTGGGCGATGCAAAATTATCTTGCCAATATCGTCATAGAAATAGCGCCAGACCCCAATTTAATGGTTAGCTCTCAGTCAAAAAATGTAACAGATAATGTTCAATTGTAATCAGGCGAGAATAAGTACGAGAAATCAGACAGTCTTGTTTGAATGTCGGCCCGGGTTATCAATAATAATTTTTATAGGAATTAATAGTAAATATAATAATTGTTGTGTATGACTCTAGCTTAACTTTGATGTCATTACCCCCCATGAAAATTGATTTTGAGAAGCGTTTTATTTCAATAAGTTTATAAATAATAGGGGACAGACCACAAATACAAAGTCCATCAAACTAGATTCAATAAATGTGGTCTGTCTATTAATATTATGTGCGTTTCGATGTCATGCCTATCGTGAAAGCGCGTTCGTCACAATATAGTGTTCGGTTATGCCAACAAGTTCGTCATAGAGAAATTAAAGGGTTGAATAAGAATTCTGCCGCCTTTTTGGGAGAACTTGTTCTCTTGTATCTGACGCTTTTTAACCTGGTCATAAAGTAATGTTAACCACTCCGACGCCGACGCCACCTTTGCCGTCAGTGACGGTAAATGCAAATTTGTCCGTAATACCTGTCACACCAGCAGGTGCAGTATAAGTTACTACACCATCTGTAGTGACACTTATACTACCACCCAGTACTG
>NZ_CDLKIE010000244.1:0-5032 GCF_975902315.1 Kaarinaea lacus
ATTATTCGCTGGTCACCTACCCAGAACCTGAGCGTATTTCCACAATCCTTGTATCAAGTTACAACAAGCTAAGTCGAATAGACGCACGTAACGATGGTCAGCTGTTGTTCTACGACCAGGTTATTCCAGGCAGCACATTGCTTGCTTATATTAATGCCGATCATTGGGCTTTGACGGTACCAATAGCTCGTTCCCATTCAATGATTGGCTCTACCTTCGTCGACCACAATCAGTATCCACGTGAAGCATTGCTCGAGGCATTGTTGCGATTCGTGGAAGAGGACCTTGTCATGTCTACAAGATGATATATTACTGAAAGCATCATCGGCGGGATCAGAAAAGGTTTGTTTCTGATTGAGTAAGAAAGTTTTGTAATGTTGACTGTTCTCTGATCCTTTTGTTTTTCATTACAGTTTTTCCGGTTAATTAACTCACTATTTGTGGGTGTGATAATGACTGTGGATTAGAAGCAGTGAATGCGCTATCCATTGTATGCCGGTATTTCCTATGCGCTATCCTGTTGCATTCTGTACGGAAGTTTTCGATGGTAACGACGCGTATGCTTGTTACACAAATTTCCATTTTGTAAAAAAATTTTATATTCGCCTTAAATCAATGGCTTAATGTGATCAATATCACATTGGATCGATATTTGTATACTCCTCAATATAATATATTTGGTGCATAATATTGCGCTGTTGAATCGAGCAACAGCGTGTTGTAAATCTGTATTTAACGGAGCATGGAATGTCGAGGTTTTTTGGGCGTACGCCTTCCATTCAATTTTATATGCCTGAGGCAGAAGCTGTTTCCCTCGTTGTAGAGGGGTATGGTGAACCCCTGCCGATGAAGCAAGATAACAAAGGCAGTTGGCGTGTAAAGCTTCGTCGATCATTGCGAGAGTTACATGGTCAAGCATATCATTTCATCATTCATCACAACGGGGAGGCATTCACAGTTGCTGATCCCCTGGCGCACCGAATCAAGCGCCATGAAGATGAGTTAAAATCATTTTTCATTGAATTGAATTATCAATGGCGGCATCGTCGCTTTCGCACACCACCATTTCGTGACATCGTCATTTATGAAACACATCTTCCTGCGCTCAGCCGGCATAGTAGTTCTGGCGTAAAGCATGAGTCTCATCGTGGTACTTATAAAGGTGCCATGTCGCCACGCGTATTAAAACACCTGCAACGCCTGAACGTGGCGGTCGAGTTTTTACCTTTGCATGCCAGTGATAATTTGCTGGGACAGGACTGGGGCTACTTCACAACTTCATTTCGTGCCATGCGAGAGTGCTATGCGGATAAAGAAAATGAAGTTAATAAGGAAGTCATGGCTGTGGTTGATGCCATGCACGGTCGCGGTATACCTGTACTGCTCGACGTTGTTTTTAATCACGGTGGAGAATTATGGGTAAAGGCCTGGGGTGAGGACGTTGTTTATCGAAAACACGATAACGGTGACTTCTGCCATGGTTCAGGTTGCGGACCAACAGTGCAAACTGAACATCCTTTTATTCGTCAAATGATAATAGAAACGCTGGAGCAGTTAGTTGATTGTTATCGCTTCGATGGCTTTCGTTTTGACCTGGGCGCGTTGCATGATAAGCAAACCATGATCGAAATAGACCGGCGATTGCCCAGGCGCATTTACCTGGTATCTGAACCGTGGGCTTTGGGTGGCACCCAATGGGGCAAAGGGGATATGGCCCACGACTTTGCCGAGACACGTTGGGCGGTGTGGAACGATGATTTTCGCGAACCGGGAAAAACATTTTTAATGGGCGGCGGCGATTTGCACAATCGTGACCGCCTGATGAACGCCATAACAGGTAACCACATAGCGCAAGGTGGCTGGGCCGTAAGACCACAGCAATGTATTAACTATCTGTCCAGTCATGATGGTAAGACACTGGCAGATTATGTTGAAGGCGATAGTAAACGCGCGTTTCTTGGTATGCTGATGGTGTTGACCGCGCAAGGTGTACCCATGCTGGGTGAAGGTTCGGAATTGATGTTTTCCAAACAAGGACACGATAACAGCTATGATCGTCCGGATCTTAATCAAATTGACTGGAACAATACTCATCACCACAAGGATCTGGTTGAAGCAGTCATCCAGCTGATTGCGTTGCGTAAACGCTTCCCGCATTTTCGCTATACCAGCCAACTCAGATTACGCAGTGAAAACAGCAAGCAGTGGGATATCGACTGGATTTATCCTACCGGGCATCCTCATCACGATAATGTGAATGCGATAGGATTCGTCATTAAACCACCACCTACCTGGTATCGCTGGCGACGTTCCAGGAATTCTCTGGTCGTTTTGTTCAATGGCAGCAACATAGGTGCGGATTTTCATTTGCCAAAAGGGAAATGGCGAGTATTAGTGGATGGAAATTCCATGGTCGTTAACCAGAAAGGTATTCGTGATGTTCCACCAGCAAAAGGCGACTATCATGTGCACCCGGGTACCGGTGTGATGTTGGCAATTGCGTAAGTTTGTAGTCCAGCGTATTGCCAGGTTTGGCAAAAAGGGAGTCAGTGCCCCTTTTGAGTTTTCATAATAAGACCAGGTAAATTCAGCACTCAAATGCAACCGTAGCGGGTAAACTCAATTGAAAATTGGCCTATATCATGGGTTTAACTTGACAGGTTCGGGTAGCAATGAATTTACGCGGTATCTTGCCAAAACGTTTCTGGACCAGGGGCATTCTGTCCATGTTATTTGTCGAGAATATCATCCGGAGAAAATAGATTACGTCGGACAGCTGTGGCAATGGAGGCGTGACGGTAGTTGTGAAACAACTATAATT
The DNA here is from genome assembly GCF_975902315.1 of Kaarinaea lacus. Taxonomy (NCBI): domain Bacteria; kingdom Bacillati; phylum Cyanobacteriota; class Cyanophyceae; order Nostocales; family Nodulariaceae; genus Kaarinaea; species Kaarinaea lacus. The sequence continues at coordinate 2,822 of NZ_CDLKIE010000244.1, forward strand.
GATCCGCAGTATGAAAACACCTGCACGTTGCACCAGATTCCTTATGGCGATTTTTATCCTGTCTACATTAGTGGTAAAAAAACATCTGATACCTTTAAAGCGTTTGTCGATCTTACTGACGAGGAGCTTGATGAGTTTAAGCGATTAAACCATAGGTTATTGACGGAAATATTTTCAAAGATTGATATTGATATACTGCATACCAATCATCTGGTGATGCAGCCTTCACTGGCTATCGAGCCCTGCAAGACACACAACATTCCTTTCATTATTTATCCACACGGCAGCGCCATTGAATATACGGTTAAAAAAGATTCGCGTTATCAGGCTGAGGCCCGGAAAGCCATAATGGCATGCCAGGGCCTGGTTATTGGTAACAACGAAGTACGGGATAGAATTTGCCTGCTGTTTCCTGATCTTAAGGATACGATATTGGCAAAAACAGAAATCGTTGGTGTGGGCGTCGACACCCAGTTGTTTACACCGGATGCCCGGAAACGTCGTGCAGGTTCTGTTGCAGCGCTGTTGAACCTGGAATCTGTAAAAGGTTCGCAGGGAAAATCACCTTACCTGGTGGAAGCATTGCACATCGCATTGGCTGAACGTAATTATCAGGCAATCGCCGGTTTTGATGATAGTTATGTTCACAATAATGTGGATACCAGTCTGAAAGAAAAGCTATCCACCCTGGATTTTTCACAGCCGGTACTGTTGTTTGTAGGCGCACTCACCGTTGGCAAGGGTTTGCAGTCTTTGCTGTGTGCTTTGCCTGTCATCTATAAAAATTATCCTGATGCGCAGTTACTTATTATTGGTGCTGGTAGTTTTCGAGAAGTGCTGGAGACCCTGGTTTATGCATTGGTGAATGATGACCAGGATCTTTTGTCATGTTTGATAGAAAATTGTTTTGATAAAAACAGGGCGAGTGAAACCGAGTACTGGCAGGACGTTAGTAATTTCCTGGATGATCTGAAAGATCGCGATGAATATTATGTCCTGGCACAGCGCCTGCAAAAACAGGTGTTGTTCTTAGGTAGGTTTAATCATGAACAATTGTCTTACCTGTTCCCCTGTGCTGACCTGGCGATCTTCCCTTCAGTAATACCTGAGGCCTATCCTCTGGTGCTTATGGAATCACTGGCGAATGGTGTGCTGCCGATGGTGAGTTATTTTAGCGGATTTGCCGATGCGGTGGATGAGCTCGAACAGTATCTGGGCAAAGATATGGTCGGGCACATGAAGATCTCCATGGACATAGCGACACGCGTTGAATCTATCGCTGAAAATGTTATTTCGCTGTTGGGTAAGTTAGAAACAACAGACTTCAGTGGTGAGTTGTCTCGAATAGCGCGCGAAAATTATGACTGGACTCATCGGGCCAAACAGATGGTGGCCGCCTATCAACGACTTTTAAAAGATGATATTTAGTAGTGTATAGTAGCCAGGAAGCTACAGATATGAAAAATCGCAAACACGAAACCAAAAATTGCCCTCGCTGTAATACCGAATTCGAATGTAAATCCGGTTCAGTGTTGTTGTGTCAATGTCAAACCATCGTGTTGAGCACTGAGCAACTGGATTACATTACTTCACTTTACGCTGATTGCCTTTGCATTTCCTGTCTTCATGCATTGCGTACAGAATACAATATTCAGCAACATGTACTAATCATTCAGAAATATAGTCGCTAAAATCTAGTAAGTTACAGATTTAAACCGGGGCACAGAATAATCTACACCATTGCTTGAATCGGCAAATTATTCTGTAACCGCGGTTATTGTTAATCGTTATTTAGAAATCACTCGATGTCTGCTGTTCTCTGGGTTTGTCTGGATCATAATACCCTGCGAATGACAAATCGGTCATCGCTTTCATGGCATCATCAGCACTGACGAGCTCCGGTATGACATGGCCAACCATTACTCCCATTGTGACGTAAGTTCGAATGTATTTGGTCTCTCCAGCACTAAGAGTGAACTCTAACGTTCTTTCCACTTCTGTACTAGTGCTGACACTGTAGCTCCCCGCGTCTCTGTCAACGAAGAAAAATCCACCAGGTAGTGATTCCCCAACGGCAACTTTATCTAAATAAATATCCGGTCTAACACCTCCCCCGAAAAAAGAGGCATCCCTGTAAAAATAAATGCGACCTTTGTCAGTCGCCAGTGGTGCAACGCTTTTTGAGTACTCGTTGAATTTTGGGCCCGAAGC
>NZ_CDLKIE010000245.1:0-2863 GCF_975902315.1 Kaarinaea lacus
CCGCGAGTGACAGTGCGCGAGGGAGATGTTGCTCGGTTTATAAAGTCAGAGCAACAGGCTTATGATGCCATTTTGCTGGATGTTGACAATGGTCCGGAGGGACTCACGCGTAAGGAGAACGATTGGCTCTATAGTATCAACGGATTGAGCGAAGCCTATGCCGCACTTCGGACTCATGGCGTACTGGCTGTGTGGTCTGCTGGTCCAGATCAACAATTTTTAAAACGGCTGCGAAAGGTGGGATTTACGGTAGAAGAAGTTCGTGTGCGTGCCCATGGATCGAAGGGAGCACGACATTTCATCTGGTTTGCGACACGTGATGACTAGTCGGTATGGATAATTACTCCTGTCCAGCCTGTCGCGGCAAACGTATATAATAATCACAATGCATATTTAATTTTGTTTTCATTATGGCAAAACTTATCGGTATCGCGATCAGACACAAAAAGCGTGGTCCAATGCAAACCTTGAATAAGGCTTTCATTAGCCTGGGTAAAGGTGTCGAGGACGATTTTCGGGGAAAACCTTCTAAAAGACAGGTTACTGTTATGTCGCAAAAGGCGTGGCAGGATGCCAATGCAATTCTGGGTACTGAGTTACCCTGGACGACTCGTCGCGCTAACTTGCTGGTCGATGAGCTTGATCTGGAAAACACCGCAGGAAAAACAATTGTCGTAGGCGATGTTGTTCTGAGAATCACGCAAGAGACTGATCCTTGCGAGCGTATGACGGAAGCAGCAACGGGGCTGTATGATGTGCTAAAAGCTAATTGGCGAGGAGGTGTTTGTTGTCGTGTGATCAGTGAGGGGCATGTTAAGTTGGGTGATGATGTTGTGCTTGCCGAGAAGGTGTCGAAATGAACCTAAGCGCAGGTGATGCTCAGGTCATTGATGCAACCAAACAGTGGCTGGAACATTTTGTCATCAAGCACAACTTTTGCCCATTCGCAGTTAAACCCTATAAGGAAAAACGGATTCGCTATGTCAGTTATGCGGTTACTACCGAACAGGCATTAGCGGAAAAATTGATCGACGAAGTTCTATTATTAAAGGAGGCGGATCCGCAGGAAGTAGAAACCACGCTTGTTATTGCTCCGTTAATGCTGCATGACTTTTTTGACTACAACCAGTTTCTAAATGTAGTTGATTCAATCATTGAGAAGCTGGATGCAGAGGGTATTATCCAGGTGGCGAGTTTCCACCCTGAATACCAGTTCGCAGACCTGGAAAAAGATGACGTTAGAAATTACACCAATCGTTCGCCATACCCAATGTTTCATTTAATTCGCGAAGACAGTATAGAAAAGGCGCGCAATTCGATGGATACAGACACTATTCCGGTTCGCAATATGGATTTGTTGATGGACCTTGGTATAGATCGGGTATTAAGCAAAGGTAAGCGCTAAATGGCAATTACTTCATGTAATGCGTATGTTTTGAAAAATCAGAGACTCTTTCCCACGCAGAATCACAACATCCCTGTTCTGAGGCTGGATGCAAGCACGCACTTTAACAGACTGTAATCGTAGGCCTGATCCATTGCTTCATAGGCCGGTTTCAAGCTGTCTGTTTCATTAATGCCAAGTAATTCGAAAGTATTGATAATTTCTCTGATTTGGGCGTTATCGAGGGGTAATATCTCTCGCGCATCAATCAGGTCTGCGGCAATAGCGTCGGCGAAGTGTGTATAGATGGTAGAAATTTTTAAATTCCTTTGCCTGGCAATAGCTTCTGCATCGTTTCCCTGCAGGTAGAGTAACAGGGTTTCATTGGTGGTTTCGTTAAGTGAATTGTTTAATAGCCTGGGGAGGGGGTGCGCTTTAATTTCATCCAGGAAAGCCTGTCCGTAACGCTCCAGTTTGCGTTCACCAACACCATTGATATATCGCAGCGCCGTGGCATCCTCGGGACGCAGGCGCGTCATGTCTTGCAGGGTCTGGTCATGGAAGATGACGTATGCCGGTACTCCTTGTTCGTTGGCGAGTCTCAGGCGTAAACTGCGTAACGCATCGTACAAGGCCTCATCACAAGCTCTCAGCTTGCTGCTTTTCTTCTGCGATTTTGCTTTCTGTTTATCCTGCGGGGTAATTTTCCGCAGCTCAATGTTTTTCTCGCCACGCAACAGTGGGCGACATTGTTCGGTTAACAAAAGTGAACCATGTCCTTCCATGTCTGATTCGAGAAAGTTTTGGGCAATAAGCTGCCGGATCACGCTGCGCCACTCTGCATTGCTAAGTTCATTACCAATATTAAAAGTACTTAATTTATCGTGTCCGTTGCGCTGGATACGCTCATCCGTTTTACCGGTTAATACATCAATAATATAACCTGCGCCGAAACGTTGCTCAGTACGGTAGATGCAGGAGAGTAGTTTCTGCACGGCAATGGTGGCATCCCACGTTTGTGGTGGTTGCAGGCAGTTATCGCAATTGCCGCAAACCTGATTTTGCATTTCATCAAAATAGGCTAATAGTGACTGGCGGCGGCAAGTGGTCAGTTCGCATAAGCCCAGTATGGCTTCGAGCTTGGAATGAGTAACCCGTTTATAGTGTTCACTGGCGTCGGCCTGTTGGTTCCACTGGCGCAGGGTAATGACGTCCTGCAAGCCATAATTCATCCATGCATTGGCCGGTTCACCATCGCGACCGGCACGGCCGGTTTCCTGGTAATAGGCTTCGATACTTTTTGGCAGGTTAAGATGCGCCACAAAACGTACATCAGGTTTGTCAATGCCCATACCGAAGGCAATGGTAGCCACAATGATGATACCATCTTCGCGTAAAAAGCGTTCCTGGTGCTGGCGGCGTAGCTCATCGGACAATCCGGCATGGTAGGGTAATGCGGTACAGCCTTTTTCGGTTAAC
>NZ_CDLKIE010000246.1:0-3314 GCF_975902315.1 Kaarinaea lacus
GAAAAATGCTTAATCCAAGGCGCACAAGAATTCATCCACACTCCGTGCTGTCGATCACAAACGAAACCACTAACTTAAGATGTTTATCTTTAGTGTAATAAAGAGTGAGATAAAGGAGTAAATGATGAAGATGCAAAGATTCGCCAAGTATGCAGTAGGTTTTACCCTGATCGAGCTGATGATCGTTATTGCGATTATTGGTATTTTAGCCGCCGTGGCAATACCCCAGTATCAAAGATATACCGTTCGCTCGCAAGCAGCCCAGGCTGTAAACGCCGTTCGACCATGGCAATTAGGGTTGGCCGAGTTTGCGTTGACTAACCAAAGTTTACCTACCGGAGGCGCAGTAGCAAATAATCCATTGTTGATTCCAGGTATCACCAGCCAGCTAGAAGTAGATAACTGCAATGGTATTGTTCAAAACGTTACTTATGGCTCAAACGGTGGTAATGTAGCAGGTACGACGGCAGATATAACAGTTTCTTTTTATGCAAACGCCGGTGCTCCTGTAGCAGGCTGCAACGACCCAAGCACTGTAGCAAAATTGCCAAACCTTAGTACAAATTTAGCAGGCAACACTATAGTATTTAGAGCAACTATGAATGGTAACGGTATGCTTGCATGGAGTATCCCTGCGGGAGCAGCAGGTGGCACAGTACCCGACGAGTACCGCCCACGCTTGTAAAATTACTACACAGTCATAGTTTGTAATTCAAGACGCCCTCTGTTGGATTATTCCAGGAGGGCGTTTTTCTTTTTTGGTTAAGAGTGCAATTTTGATTTAACGACTCTACATAATATGCGCCCGACTCAAGATCCATCAGATTCGCTGCAGTGCCGATCCTTTCTCATTGTCAGCCCGAGTCGTGTTTGCTATAGTTACGCCCCTGAAATTACATCGTAATTTCAACCCGAATTTAAAAACACCTATTTAATATTTAAATCACGTGGTCTCTCGTATGGATCACCACTGAAAAGGAAAACACCATGCCTGTTGTTACGCTCCCTGACGGCTCCCAACGCCAATTTGATCAAGCTGTTTCCGTTTACGACGTCGCCGCATCCATCGGTCCTGGTTTAGCAAAAGCGGCCATTGCGGGTAAAGTGGATGAAAAGTTGGTAGATACTTCGTTTGTCATCGAAAACGACAGTAATCTGAGTATCGTCACTGAAAAAGATCCCGAAGCCCTGGAAATTATTCGCCACTCGGCGGCCCACTTGTTGGCGCAAGCCATTAAGGAGTTGTATCCCAGTGCGCAGATTACTATTGGCCCGGTCATCGAGGACGGTTTCTATTACGATATTTCGTACCAGGAGCAATTTGGACCCGAAGATCTGAAGAAACTTGAGAAACGCATGAAGGAGTTAGCGAAACAGAACTTCAAAGTTTCGCGATCCGTCATGCCGCGCGATGATGCCATCAAATTTTTCCGCGATATGGGTGAAGAGTATAAAGCCCAGATCATCGAAGACATCCCCCAGGGCGAGCAGTTGTCATTGTATGCACAGGGCGACTTTACCGATTTATGCCGTGGTCCCCATGTGCCATCCACCGGCAAGATCAAAGCCTTCAAGTTAATGAAACTGGCGGGTGCCTACTGGCGTGGCAACTCCGACAATGAAATGTTGCAACGGATTTATGGCACGGCCTGGACGAACAAGCAGGATCTGAAAGACTATCTGCACCGGCTGGAAGAAGCGGAAAAACGCGATCACCGCAAACTGGCTCGCCAGCTCAATTTGTTTCATTCCCAGGAAGAAGCGCCGGGCATGATTTTCTGGCATAACAACGGCTGGGCAATCTATAACGAAATCGAGCAGTACATTCGCGAAACCCTGCGCCAGAACGGGTACGAGGAAGTAAATACGCCACAAATGGTGGATCGCGTACTGTGGGAAAAATCCGGTCACTGGGACAAATTCCGCGAGGAAATGTTTACTACACATTCTGAGAACCGCGACTATGCGGTAAAACCCATGAACTGCCCCTGTCATATCCAGATCTTCAATCAGGGCCTCAAGAGCTACCGGGATCTTCCGCTACGTATGTCGGAATTCGGTTCCTGCCACCGCAATGAACCGTCAGGTACTTTGCATGGGTTGATGCGATTGCGGAATTTTACCCAGGATGATGCCCATATATTCTGTACCGAAGACCAGATTCAGGAAGAAGTCTCGGCGTTTATCGATTTGCTGTACCAGGTCTATGCAGATTTTGGCTTTGAGGAAATCATCGTAAAATTGTCCACCCGCCCCGATAAACGTGTGGGATCAGACGAAGTGTGGGACAAGGCCGAGCATGCCCTGGAACAGGCACTCAATGCCAAAAAGCTGGACTGGGATTTACAGCCCGGTGAAGGGGCATTTTATGGTCCAAAAATTGAATTCTCGCTCAAGGATTGTCTGGGTCGGGTCTGGCAATGCGGTACCATTCAGGTGGATTTTTCCATGCCGGGTCGGCTGGATGCCCATTATGTGGCAGAAGATGGCAGCAAACAGGTGCCAGTCATGCTCCATCGGGCCATTTTAGGCTCTATGGAACGATTTATCGGGATTCTTATCGAACAACACGCCGGCGCATTTCCCGCCTGGCTGGCCCCGTGGCAGGCCGTGGTAATGAGTATTACCGATCGCCAGGCCGAATATGTGGAAGAAATCGAAAATTCCTTGAGAAATAGTGGGCTGCGCGTCAAATCTGACTTGAGAAATGAGAAAATCGGCTTTAAAATTCGCGAGCACACGTTGCAGAAGGTTCCTTACCAATTAGTCATTGGAGACCGGGAACAGGAAGATCAAACGGTGGCCGTACGAGCACGTGGTGGGAAGGACCTCGGCAGTATGCCCTTGTCGGCATTTGTAGAGGGACTTCGCACAGAAATCGCGAGTCGTGGGCGCCAAAAATTGGAGGATTAACGTATCGCTGCTGATAAAAATCTTCGTTTAAACGAAGACATTACTGCACCATCCGTCCGAGTGATCGGGAAGGAAGGAGAACAAGTCGGTGTCATGCCGACCAAAGAAGCGCTGGAAATGGCGTATGAAGCCGAGTTAGACCTTGTGGAAATGGTACCTAATGCGGATCCACCAGTGTGTCGCATTATGGATCATGGCAAGTTTCTCTATGCCGAGAGCAAAAAGAAACATGCCGCCAGGAAAAAGCAGCAGCAGGTTCACGTTAAGGAAATAAAGTTTCGTCCGGGAACGGAAATTGGAGACTACGAGGTTAAAATGCGTAACCTCAAACGTTTCCTGAAACACGGTGATCGAGTCAAAGTCACATTGCGATTTCGAGGCCGTGAAATGGCGCACCAGGA
>NZ_CDLKIE010000247.1:0-7437 GCF_975902315.1 Kaarinaea lacus
TCAACGGCGAGATCCGTATCTCGGGGGCAAAAAATGCCGCGTTACCGATCCTCGCGGCAACGCTATTGGCAGATGGGCCAATGCAAGTTTGTAATGTGCCCCATTTGCAGGATATCACCACAACAATGGAATTATTGGGTGCGATGGGTGTGCACCTGGTAGTAGATGAACGGTTGAATATCGAGTCTGATCCTACGTCCATCAATAGTTTCTACGCCCCCTATGAGCTGGTAAAAACAATGCGGGCCTCTATTCTGGTTTTGGGCCCGTTAGTCGCAAAATACGGTCGCGCCGAGGTCTCATTACCCGGCGGTTGTGCCATTGGTTCACGGCCAGTGAATTTGCATGTGCAGGGTTTGCAGCAAATGGGTGCTGAGATTGAAATTGAAAACGGTTATATCAATGCCAGGGCCAATCGTTTGAAAGGCGCCAAGTTGGTCATGGATATCGTTTCTGTGACGGGTACTGAAAATCTAATGATGGCTGCGGCGCTGGCCCAGGGAACCACAATAATCGAAAACGCAGCGCGCGAGCCTGAAGTCGTCGACCTTGCTGACTGCCTGAACAAAATGGGCGCTAAAATTGATGGTGCGGGCACAGCAACGATTACCATAGAAGGTGTTGATAGCCTGAAAGGTGTCGAATATCACGTATTGCCAGATCGCATTGAAACCGGAACCTATCTAATAGCTGGGGCCATATCCGGTGGCAGGGTCAAATTAAAAGATACCAAACCGGATATACTGGATGCGGTTCTTGCGAAACTACAGGACGCTGGCGCTAATATCGAAATTGGTGAAGACTGGATTTCACTGGATATGCAGGGCAACCGACCCAGGGCAGTCGATATCCATACAGCGCCGTATCCTGCATTTCCCACTGACATGCAAGCGCAATTTTGTGCGCTTAATGCCGTTGCGGAAGGTTCCAGCACTATTACGGAAACAGTATTTGAAAACCGCTTTATGCACATCCAGGAATTGCAACGCATGGGAGCTGATGTGCGTTTGGAGGGGAACACTGCGTTTATCCGCGGGGTAAATAAGCTGACAGCAGCGCCGGTGATGGCTACGGATTTACGTGCTTCGGCAGGTCTTGTATTAGCGGGCTTGGTGGCTCAAGGTGATACCGAGGTGCAACGTATCTATCACATTGATCGGGGCTATGAACGTATCGAAGAAAAGCTGCAACAATTAGGCGCCATTATCAGGCGGGTACCCGATTAAAAAAACGGTTTTGTAAATATTATGAATAAGCAATTTATTATTGCTCTGTCCAAGGGGCGAATTTTTAAAGAGACACTGCCGTTATTGGCGCATGCTGGCATTGAACCCGTGGATGATCCGGAAACCAGCCGTAAGTTGATTCTGGATACCAATCGTGACGATACCAAGCTGCTCATTCTTCGCGCGTCTGATGTGCCTACCTATGTCCAATATGGTGCTGCTGATGTTGGTGTGGCAGGTAAGGATGTATTGCTCGAACACGGCGGAGAAGGTTTGTATGAGCCGGTCGATTTACAGATTGCCAAATGCAAGCTAATGGTTGCTGGCCGAGTCGCAGATGCTGGTTCGGGAGACGACGCGGAATCGGGGCGTCGATTACGAGTGGCTACAAAATATATCAATAGTGCGCGTGAGTTTTACGCTGGCAAGGGTGAGCAGGTCGAACTGATCAAGCTTTATGGCTCTATGGAGCTGGCCCCACTGGTAGGGCTGGCAGACCGCATCGTGGACGTGGTGGATACAGGCAATACACTGAAAGCCAACGGGTTGGCGCCAATGGAACATATCGCGGACATCAGCTCTCGCCTTATCGTTAACAAAGCCTCCATGAAAATGAAACACGAAAAGGTTAAAACTTTCATATCTGATATAATGGACGCTGTTGGCCGAGGCGGCTAAACCCTCAGTCAGCGCAACTAAAGCATACAATCTCGATAGCGAATTCGAAATGCAAATCAAACGACTCAATATTGCGGATTCAGATTTCTGGCAACAGCTCGAGCGCATGCTCGCGTGGGAAGAAGTGTCAGATAGCAAGGTTAATGCGACGGTTGAAGACATCATTAACAGTGTTCGCAAACAGGGCGATGCTGCGGTGGTGGAGTATAGCAATCGTTTTGATGCCATGAGCGCATCATCGATGCAGGACCTGGAAATTTCAAAAGACCAATTAACCGCATCTCTGGAGAAAATCCCGGCGCAACAAAGGCAGGCGCTGGAGCATGCTGCAAAGCGCGTGCGCGATTATCACCAGCATCAAAAACAGGACAACTGGAGCTACACCGAACAAGATGGCACCTTGTTAGGCCAGCAGGTAACAGCCCTGGATCGAGTGGGCTTATATGTACCTGGTGGTAAGGCGGCTTATCCTTCCTCGGTATTAATGAATGCGCTACCCGCCAAGGTAGCTGGCGTACCTGAACTCATCATGGTGGTGCCCACACCAAAAGGTGAGATCAATGACCTGGTGCTGGCGGCAGCGGCGATTGCCGATGTCGATCGCGTGTTTGCCATTGGCGGTGCTCAGGCGGTTGCGGCCCTGGCTTTTGGGACGGAGACGATTCCCAAGGTCGATAAGATTGTAGGCCCCGGCAACATTTACGTAGCGACAGCCAAACGCATGGTGTTTGGTCATGTGGGTATCGATATGATTGCGGGTCCGTCGGAAATATTAGTGGTGTGTGACGGCAAAACGGATCCGGACTGGATTGCCATGGATTTGTTTTCGCAGGCTGAACATGACGAAGATGCACAATCAATCCTGGTCTGCCCCGATTCGGATTATGTCACCAGGGTGAAGAACAGTATCGATAAGCTGGCGGGTACCATGGAACGCGAAGCCATTCTTAACGAGTCTCTATCCAAGCGTGGTGTGCTCATCGATGTTGCTACCATGGAGCAGGCTATCGAAGTTGCTAATTACATTGCACCGGAACACCTGGAATTATCGGTGGAAGATCCGCAGGCCATTGTGGGTAAAATTCGTCATGCCGGTGCAATTTTCATGGGGCGATTTACCGCTGAAGCCATTGGTGATTATTGTGCTGGTCCCAACCATGTATTACCCACTTCACGCACGGCACGTTTTTCTTCGCCTCTGGGTGTCTATGATTTTCAAAAGCGTTCCAGCCTGATTATGTGTTCAGCTGACGGCGCGGCTCAATTAGGAGAAATAGCTTCAGTACTGGCGCGCGGTGAGGGTTTAACGGCTCATGCTCGTTCGGCTGAATATCGTATGAAGAAAAGCTGAAACCTGACACATCCGTCTTTCTTTTAATCATGAGCGATAACAATTCTTCCAGTGATTCCGGCATGAATGCTGATAGTAACAGGTCCGATATAAAAACACTCGTTGAGCAATGGATTCGTCCGGAGGTCAGGGATATTGCAGCTTATCATGTGCCTGATCCGGGTGACCTTGTGAAACTGGATGCCATGGAAAACCCGTATCCGTGGCCGGAGTCGTTGCGTGATCAATGGCTGCAGGAACTCAAGACTGCAGCTATCAACCGTTACCCCGATCCAGCCGCTGGCGATTTGATAGCGCAGCTTCGAAATAGTCTTGATCTACCCGAAAATTGCGCTGTCTTATTGGGAAATGGATCAGATGAATTGATTCAAATGATGGCTATGGCGGTCTCGCAACCTGGTCGTGTGGTGTTGTCACCGGAACCCAGTTTTGTGATGTACCAGATGATCGCGTTGATGACGGGTATGGATTACATTGGCGTGACGTTAAATGCAGATTTTAGTCTTGATGCTGATGCCATGCTGTCTGCCATCGAGCAACACAACCCCGCGATTATTTTTTTGGCATATCCCAATAATCCCACTGGCAACCTGTTTGATGTGGCGGTTATTGAAGCCATCCTGCGAGCGAGTCAGGGTGTCGTGGTAGTCGATGAAGCTTACTTTCCCTTCGCTGGCAGCAGCCTGGTTGATTGGCTGGGCCAGTACAACAACCTGCTGGTGATGCGTACCGTATCGAAAATGGGGCTGGCCGGACTACGTTTGGGTTACCTGGTTGGTGATGAGCAGTGGTTGCAACAGATCGATAAAATGCGGCTACCCTACAACATTAATGTGTTAACGCAACTGAGCGCTCAATTCGCACTTCGGCACATTGATGTGTTTAACGCTCAGACAGAACAGATATGTAAGGATCGCGAACTATTATTCCAGGCGCTTTGTGACATTGACGGTTCGGAAGTATTTCCTTCCAAAGCTAATTTTATCCTGTTTCGTCTCGCGGGCAGGTCATCGAAAGCGATTTTTGAAAGCCTTAAAAATAAGGGTATATTGATCAAAAACCTGGGTAATCAGCCGGGATTGTTAAAAGACTGTTTGCGTGTTACTGTCGGCTCTCAGCAGGAAAACAGGGCGTTTATGCAGGCATTGCGCGAGATCATCAAGCGCTAGAAATGCAGGATATTTAACACAGGATTGACGACCTGTACGATGACGAAAAGTACCTATTATGGAAAACTGGAGTATTAAATAATGGCTACCAGAACGGCCACGGTAAAACGCGACACACTGGAAACACAAATCGAAGTGTCGCTGAATCTTGATGGATCCGGAAACGCGCAACTTACCACAGGTGTTCCCTTTCTGGAGCACATGCTGGATCAGGTGGCGCGGCACGGTATGCTGGACTTAACCGTCAACGCAAAAGGTGATTTGCACATTGATGCACACCATACTGTGGAAGATGTTGGTATTACGCTGGGTCAGGCTTTTGCTGAAGCAGTCGGTGATAAAAAAGGTTTGCGTCGTTATGGCCACGCTTATGTGCCACTGGATGAGGCTTTGTCTCGCGTGGTGATCGACTTTTCCGGTCGGCCAGGCCTGGAATATCAGGTAAATTATCCACGCGCCATGATTGGCTCTTTTGATGTGGATTTGTTGCAGGAATTTTTTCAGGGTTTTGTAAATCATGCCAAAGCTACATTACACATCGATAATATTCGTGGCGCTAATGCCCACCACATTGCAGAAACTATTTTTAAGGCCTTTGGGCGGGCGCTTCGAATGGCTGTGGAGGTTGATCCGCGCATGCAGGATATCATTCCGTCTACCAAGGGCAGTTTGTAACGGGAATATATTTCTAAGAGATATAATTGGCGATACGGAATTGAACTGTCATGTCTAGCGTAGCTGTAATCGATTATGGAATGGGAAATCTGCACTCGGTGGCAAAAGCCCTGGCCCATGTGACGGATAATCGTATTGAAGTGACATCGGATGCAGAGTTGATACTGCGTGCTGATCACGTGGTACTACCAGGTGTGGGCGCCATTCGTGATTGTATTGGGGAAATCAAACGACTGGGACTGGATGAAGTCATTCACGAAGCCGCCAGGTCCAGGCCGTTTCTGGGTGTCTGTATTGGTATGCAGGCGCTAATGGACTTTAGCGAGGAAAACGAAGGCACTGAATGTCTGGGTATTATTCCCGGTACCGTACAACCCTTCGCCAAAGACCTGGTTGATCCCATTAGCAATGAAAAACTCAAAGTACCACATATGGGCTGGAATCAGGTTTATCAGCTAAGCAATCATCCTATATGGAAAGATATTCCGCAGGACGCAAGATTCTATTTTGTGCATAGTTATTTTGTGCAACCAGCGACGCCTGAACCTGTGGCTGCCTCTACTTCTTACGGTCACCCATTCGCATCTGCGGTTATGAAAGATAATGTTTTCGCGGTGCAGTTTCATCCGGAAAAAAGCCACCATGTGGGTTTGAAGCTTTACGAAAATTTTGTGAACTGGAACGGAGAATCCGCCTGATTTGGTTTGATGTTTTACAGGATGCATCTGTAGGCTATAGCTAAATATGAGGAAACAGACATGTTGTTAATTCCCGCGATTGATCTTAAGGATGGTAAATGTGTCCGGTTGCGTCAGGGGCGTATGGAAGATGATACGGTATTTTCCGATGATCCTGCTGCAGTCGCCAAACGCTGGGTGGATGCAGGTGCGCGGCGCTTGCATATCGTGGATTTAAACGGCGCCTTCGAAGGTCGCCCGGTGAATGCTGAAGCAGTACGCGGCATAACCGAAGTGTGTAACGCGGCGGATGTGCCTGTACAGTTGGGTGGTGGTATTCGTGATGAAGACACCGTGCAAAACTATCTGGATTTAGGCATTAGTTATTGCATTATTGGGACTAAAGCGGTGAATGCTCCTCATTTTGTCTCTGATGTGTGTTTAAACTTTCCCGGGCATATTATTGTTGGCCTGGATGCGAAAGACGGTAAGGTTGCCATTGATGGCTGGTCGAAACTATCGCGCCATGACGTGATAGATATGGCAAAGAAATTTGAGCAAGATGGCGTAGAGGCCATTGTATATACCGATATCAGTCGCGACGGCATGATGTCAGGTGTGAATGTAGAAGCCACGGTAAAGTTGGCACAGGCGATTCATATACCTGTGATTGCATCAGGAGGCATTACTAACCTGGATGATATCACTGCGCTTTGCGAAGTTGCTGATGAAGGTATCATGGGTGCGATAACGGGTCGGGCTATTTATGAAGGCACGCTGGATTTCGCCGAAGGCCAGAAGCTGGCCGATGAAATGGCAAAAAGTGCCAGTCACAGTTAATTAAACGATAGTCGAAATTACTATGGGTTTAGCAAAACGTATTATTCCATGCCTGGATGTCGATAACGGACGTGTCGTTAAAGGCGTGCAATTTGTCAATATCCGTGATGCCGGTGATCCCGTTGAGGTCGCAAAACGTTATGACGATGAAGGCGCGGATGAACTGACGTTTCTGGATATTACGGCCAGCTCCGATGACCGGGAAACCATGGTGCATGTAGTGGAAGAAGTTGCCGGCGAAGTATTTATTCCCCTGACCGTCGGTGGCGGCATTCGTGAGTTGTCCGACATACGTCGCATGTTGAATGCCGGTGCAGACAAAGTGGCTATCAATACTGCGGCGGTATTCAATCCCGAATTTGTTAAACAGGCTGCAGAACGATTTGGTTCGCAATGTATAGTTGTTGCTATCGACGCCAAGTCTGTGAGTAAAGAAGGCGAACCGCCCAGGTGGGAAATTTTTACCCATGGTGGTCGCAAACCCACTGGCATTGATGCCGTGGAGTGGGCAAGACGTATGGTTGAATACGGTGCGGGAGAAATACTGCTTACCAGCATGGATCGTGATGGAACCAAAATTGGTTTCGATCTTGAGCTGACTCGTACCATCTGCGACGCGGTAACGGTACCGGTCATTGCTTCGGGTGGTGTGGGTAACCTGGATCATCTGGTGGAAGGGGTGACTGATGGTCATGCCGATGCGGTACTGGCAGCCAGCATATTTCATTTTGCCGAATATAGCGTGGAAGAGGCCAAGCGCTACATGGCAGAAAAAGGTATCGAGGTACGACTTGAATGACCACTGATTCCAGGTGGCTGGA
>NZ_CDLKIE010000248.1:0-12099 GCF_975902315.1 Kaarinaea lacus
CCTGGAGTGTGCAGAAAGCTTCTTCGACCAGGTTTGTACTACTCACAGCTATCAGGAAAATATTGATACCATTAAATCAGCCGTTGATGCCGGGTTACGGGTTTGCAGTGGCGGCATATTAGGTATGGGCGAAAGCCTGGATCAAAGAGTGGAACTCGCCAGCACTTTACGCGAGCTTGGTGTCGAATCCGTGCCGCTCAATTTTCTAAGTCCCCAGCAAGGCACTCCCTTTGCGGACCGTACGCCGATGACACCCATGGAGATTTTGAAAAGCATCGTGGTATTTCGTTATATGCTGCCGCGGGCCGAGATTCGCATTGCCGGTGGCCGCCAGTTTCTTGGTGACATGCAGTCAATGATTTTTATGGCGGGCGCTTCCGGCGTCATGATTGGTGACTACCTGACGACGAAAGGCCGCCAGGTTGAAGATGATATAAAAATGCTGGATGACCTGAACCTCAAAGCCCGAGAAGATACACAACATCGGCGTGCACAGCAGATCGATAAAGCCATTTAGTTACTAGCAGTTATTGCGCGCCAGACGTTTCGTGTGACATTGTGTCCAGTTCTTTTGAAACAACCATAGCTCAGTCTCTGCAATCCAAACGTGAACTACATTTATATCGTTCACGCCGGGTACTGACCGGCCCACAAGGTCCGCATGTTTCCATTGGCAAGGAAAGTTATTTGTCATTTTGCAGTAATGACTACCTCGGGTTAGCAAACCACCCGGATGTTGTTCAGGCGATGCAAAGTGGTGCGGAACACTATGGTGTCGGCAGTGGTGCCGCACACCTGATTTCCGGTCATAGTACAGCGCACCATGCACTGGAAGAAGAGCTCGCTGATTTCGTACAGCGCCCACGTGCTTTGCTATTTTCCACAGGATATATGGCAAATCTGGGTACTGTTGCGGCGTTATTGAATAAGGGTGATGCCGTCTATGAAGACCGCCTGAATCATGCATCCTTAATTGATGCAGGACTGAATAGCGGTGCGCGATTCCAGCGCTATCAACACGCCGATACTCACTCCTTAAATAGTTTTCTATCGAAAAGCGAAGCGAACAAAAAACTTATTGTAACTGATGGCGTGTTCAGTATGGACGGCGACATCGCACCAATGGACCAATTGGTAAAACTGGCCAAAAAACATGATGCATGGTTAATGGTGGATGATGCCCACGGAATAGGGGTACTGGGAAAGCAGGGCAGGGGGACCATTCATTCTTTCGGCTTATCCACACAGGATGTTCCTGTCCTGATGGGAACACTCGGCAAAGGCCTGGGTGCTTTCGGCGCATTTGTTGCGGGTGAAGAAAATCTCATTGAATACCTGATTCAGGAAGCGCGCACTTATATCTATACCACGGCATTGCCTTCGGCTATCGCTGAAGCGACACGCAGGAGTTTGCAACTCGCCAAACAGGACCAATGGCGCCGGGATAAACTCAACACATTGATACAAAGATTTCGGGCGGGCGCGAAGCAATTAGGATTAACCTTAGTTGATTCAAAGACGCCAATACAAGCATTAATCATCGGCGATGCCGACAGGGCAGTTGCCCTGAGTCAGCAACTTTTACAAAAGGGTATTTTGATTTCTGCAATTCGACCACCCACAGTGCCGGAAAACAGTTCCCGGCTACGTATAACCTTTAGCGCGTTACACGAAGACTCAGACGTCGACCTGTTACTTTCGCACTTCGAGTCCTCAATATAATGTTGTATTACAAAACACACGGTGAAGGTAAACCCATTTATTTGTTGCATGGATGGGCATTGAATAGTCGCGTCTGGGATGACGTACTGCCGGAATTAACGCAATACGGGCAAGTCTTTGCCGTTGACCTCCCGGGGCACGGCAAAAGCGATTTACCGGCGGATGGACAGTTTGATCTCGACACAATGGCTGACGAAATTGCGCCGATACTGGAAAACGACTCGATCGTTGTTGGATGGTCATTGGGAGGGCTGATTGCATTAAACCTGGCTTACCGATACCCCGAGTTAATTAATAAGCTGGTATTAGTCGCTGGCTCACCACAATTTGTACAATCCGAGGACTGGCCAAACGCTGTGGATAAAGCTGTCATCGAAGGTTTTGCACAAAGCCTGCAGCGTGACTATCGCACGACGATTTTGCGCTTTCTTGCAATACAAGCTTTAGGTAGCGAACAAGCTAAACAGTCCATCAAGGCATTAAGGGACAAAGTGTTTATCAATGGTGAGCCAAAGCTGACTGCCCTGGAGCAAGGTTTGAATCTGTTAATCAACTGCAATTTACGGCCAGTATTGTCCGATATTCATTGTCCATCGTTAGTGATTGTCGGCGAAAAAGATACCTTAATACCTGAAAAGTCAGGGTATGATACGTCTGCTTTATTGGCGAACAGCCAACTCGCAATAGTTAACGGAGCGGGCCACGCGCCTTTTATATCTCATCCACAAGAGTTTCTAAACATTATCACTGCTTTTATCAATGAAACAACACTATAAAAATACAGCACCGATTAATAAACGCGCCGCTCGTCAATCATTCAATAAGGCCGCTGAAACTTATGACGATGTGGCAGCATTGCAACGCGAGGTCGCTCAACGCTTACTGGATCGCATGGACATTGTTCGCCTGATTCCGAAAACAATCGTTGACGTTGGCTGCGGCACCGGCGACACAACTTTGAAACTCGCGCGCAATTATAAACAGGCACAGGTCATCGGAGTGGACTTTGCAGAACATATGCTGGACAAGGCCAGGTCCAAGTGTTCCTGGCGCGAAAAAGTATTAGGCCGACAACCCAGATTCATCTGTGGTGACGCCGAAACATTGCCTTTGGCCGACCAAAGTGTCGACTTCATTTTTTCCAGTTTAACGGTGCAATGGTGTAACGATCTGGATAATGCGTTTCAAGAGTTTCGACGCATATTAAAACCGGGCGGATTACTCATGTTCAGCTCACTGGGACCGGATACGCTAAAAGAATTACGCCACAGCTGGCAGCTTGTCGACACCGGACAACACGTGCACTCCTTTGTTGACATGCACCATGTGGGCGATGCACTACTTCGCGCCCAACTGGCAGATCCCGTGATGGACATGGAGTACTTCACCTTAACCTTCAATGATGGCTACCAGTTAATGCGAGAGTTAAAACTGCTTGGTGCCCACAATGCTGCTACGGAACGTTCAAACAGTCTCACTGGCAAAACTCACCTACAACAAATGTTGCAGGCTTACGAAAAGTACAGGAATAATGGAAAATTACCCGCGACATATGAAATTGTCTACGGTCATGCATGGCGCGCGGCTGGCGAAGAAAAATATCAAAGTTCTGGCAATACTGTGCAGGTCGATTTTTCCAGGAAAACTTAATGTAAAACTTTCGAATCAACAGTATGGCAGGCTACTTTATAACAGGAACTGATACCGGCGTAGGCAAAACTTGCGTTTCCCTCGCGTTAATGCAGGCATTCAAGTCGCAAGGAAAACTGGTCGCGGGAATGAAACCCGTTTCCGCGGGATGCAGCCATACCAAAAATGGCTTGCGTAATGATGATGCTGTAAAACTCCAGGATAATGCCTCAATCGATATGCCGTACAATATTGTCAATCCTTATGCATACGAACCATCAATAGCACCCCACATTGCCGCTCAAGAACTGGGAGATAAAATAGCGCTAGACAAAATTGCCGCATGTTATGATGAAATCTCTAAACAATCAGAGGTCGTCATTGTCGAAGGAGCCGGAGGATGGTTAGTACCAATAAATGATACTGAAACTATGGCTGATATCGCAATTCGTCTTCAACTACCTGTAGTCCTGGTAGTAGGCATGCGGCTGGGATGCCTGAACCATAGCTTGCTTAGCGAGGCTAGCATAAGAGCCAGTGGCCTCACTTTGGCGGGATGGGTAGCCAATCATGCATCAGGGCCTATGGAAAAAAGCCAGGATAACATTGAGAGCCTGCAGCGACTTATTCCCGCACCTCTATTAGCAGTCCTTCCTTATAATGCGAATTGCGCAGCAGAGAACTTTGCTCAGCAGCTGGATATTGTTCCGCTAGAAAACTAAGGGTCAATGATGATCAAACGAATACTCATAAACTAACTTGAATTCAAGCATATTCGATTCACTATCTGGTTCAACACTGTTGAATATCACATTACTACGACCAAACTCCCAGAACGTATAATCCATAGCCAATCCCAGGCTATGTTCTCGGGACAGTTTGTACATCCAGGCAAGTCCTGCTTCGTAACCCCACTTTTCTTCAAGGTTAAAAGTAATCGAAAATACTTTCATGGTAGGATCAAGTGTGCGGAGGAAACCACCATAGAAATCCATATAGGATTTAGCCGTTAATTTGAGGTTGTAATGTAATCCAAAAGTAAGTTGCCACCATTCATAAATTTCATATAAACCGGAAACGAATAAATCCTGGTAGGGATCGCCAAAATTATCAATGCCTGAAATAAACGTTGACTGAATATCCCTTTCCCATCTTTTGATAGTAAATGTCCCATAGATTGAGAGAGGCCGGTGTTGTGCAAGTGAATACGACAATGACGCAATAAGTGAAGTTATATTTTGGTCTGTTTTTGTAGACAAGGGCAAACCTTCGTAGCGCAAATCAAGTGGATTAGTTTGAATATGGCCTTCATAATCAACCTCTCCTTTATAACGTTCAAACGCAATACCAAAAGTCAGCAACTCTGTCGATTTCGTTTCAAACCCAAAAAATATTCCGGGTATATCGCCTTTTTCGCCATCCAGAAAGCTGCCATCAACATCTGTTTCCACGTAATCAAAATTCATTATTCCGGGCGCGATAATAATTTTAGACTCTGCGTATGCAACACACGGCAAAACAAACATAAAGAAAAATACGTAGATAAATCTATTGAATATTTGATTCATAAATAACCGCCGGACTAGATAGTTGGATTATAGAGCGGATACATTATATACATTAACCGGCTTTTTTTCATTTCCTGATAATCTAGCAAACTTTTCATCGACAAAGATTTACCCCTTGTCATTTGACATTATGAACATCTGGAACATTATGGGCAATAAAAAAAGGCGTGCTTTCATAAGCACGCCTTCATAATAGCCTACCTTTGTCATAATAATTTAAAAAGCATTATCAACCTCAATACCTAACTCACTCCAGGCAACAGTTTTTGGATAACCTGCCTCAGGGCTACCGTTGACAGTAAGCATTACTTCTATGGTTCCATCACCATTGACACTGATATTCAATTGCGAATCATTACCAGTAATATTCATGTATCCTGTAGTTGGGTAACTACCTGCAGTAGACTCAAAATGTGAATCAACTGTAATTTGCCCATTCAGTTCGGTACTGGCAATAGTAAATGAGGAATCAATTGTAATTGAATTCCCATCTGTCGTAGCGACAAAGCTAAAGTTCGTTAAATGGACGCTTTCAATTTCTGAGACAACATAAAGAGAATTACCCGACATATCGAATGCTACGTTAGTCCCGTTGACATCTAGACTTAAATCTACAGAACCATGTATTGTTTCTGTGCCAAATGTTGCGCTCGTCGTCGTTAATTTATTTATATTGAATGTTACATCCAGACTAAACACTTCAGCAGCAATATCTGCCTGATTCACATTAGAATTAAAAGTAATGGTCATTGATCCAGTCTGTACTTCACCATCACCGTAGTCACAATTATTAAAAGTGACGCTCATATAATCGCCACTTGTAAGAGAATTCGGTTCCCCTGTAACTTCATTAAAGTCTGTAATATTGACATTGAAGCTCTCAGAACCTGACCCTACGATTTGACCAGTAAAAGGATCCTGATATGCACATGATTCAGTACCCGAAAATTGTGCGCCTGTCGCAGATACGGCATCAATTTTTTGTGCATCGTTATTTAACGCGTTGTCTAGTAATTTTTTCAGGGTACTATATAGTTTGATGTTTTTGCTTGCAGCACCGTTATCAACAACAACAGCACCTGGAATAATATCCAGGGCACCAGCCCCTAATCCAGCACCACCATTTGCACCGTCGAATCCTACCTGAGCAACTGCGCTTTCGTTTTCAGTTGTAATTGCAACCGGAGTATGAGAAATATTTGGCGCAGCAAACCCACTACCTCCATCTCCACCTGAACTGCAAGCCACCAGCCCAAATACGGCCCCTAACAATGAAATACTTAATCCAGTTCTAATAAATAACTTCATAGTGATTCCCTCTAAACTAATATAATTTACTTTCGAAAATTGGTGAATTTATGCAGCACTACTTATGGATGGCAGGAGATAGAATTCATACAGTATATCGTCATTTTCACTGGAACTCCATGTGAAATAATTCCGTTTTTAATAATTCTTATTCCTTATCGTCAACTTCAAACTATAAATATAAAACGGTTTAATAGCCGCCCTACTAAGGGGCAAAAAAAAGCGCGAACCAATCAGGCTCGCGCTTTCTATAAATAAAACTTATTGTCTTGGTTTACCAGGATCCACTAGCACATTGTTGACCACTGCCGTTACCTAGATTGTAGCACCATGTGTAGTCATTACAGCCATTAAACGTAATGCTTGCACTTGTTCCACCACTACCCTGAGCTACAATAGTCCCGCTCATCGGCCGATCGTTCGGGCAACCACTTAACACTACGGGCGAAGATGTACTTATATCAATGTATCCAAAACTTGGATGCGTTACACGACCCGAGTTTATGTAAATACCACTCGACGGTGTACCGGAAATATCAAAATTGGATATTGTCAGCGTACTGCCATCTGATCCGGTGAAGCTTGAGCTGGATGAAACAACTTCGAAAGTATCCATATTAATTGATACTGACATATTAAGTGTCTGAGTCTCACCACCAAAGGTGACTGACATATCGTTGTAAGTTACAGATAAAATTGGATCTCTAAAAGAGTATGTAACACTGCCGTCCATAACCATATTGCCGTAGCCCGGCACAGATACACAGAAATTATTAAATGTCATAGTGCCACTATTGGCATTCGGATCAGGCATATCAACGTTTCCACCACAGTCACCTGTAGCAACAATAACTCCATTTGGCGTCAATCGAGGTTGATATACATTGCCAATAATTTGAGTAACAGTAACTGTCAAATCATCCAGCGCTGTAGAAACAGCCAGAGGATTTGCATTTTGCACAACAGTTGCCTGGTAAGCGGAATCCGTAGCAGCAATGCTTAATGGCTCAGCATTAGAATCGTTAATGGCAACGGCTTGTGGAGCAGACGAACCCCCACCTGAACTACAGGCAACCAGGCTAAATAAAGTCCCTAACAGTAAAAAACCTGGTAAAGGTTTAAAGATTGTTTTCATAATGATTCCCCTCATTAAAAATAAAAAATATTTATAATTGAAATTATTTAACGTAATCACACAGCTAACTTAGGCAGGAGATAGATGTGCGTATTATATTTAATTTTTAACCGAATTCCATGTGAATTAATCCCATTTTTACAAATTACTATCCCAGGCGCGCTTAACCAAGGATACTGGTATAGAATTGAGCAGTAACCACCCAACTAAGGGGCACAAAAAAAGCCGCGTTTCGCGGCTTTTTTATTCGCTCATTGATAAAATTTATTATGCGACCAGGCTGGCTTTTATTTTCTTCATCGCATTTTGTTCCAATTGGCGGATTCTCTCAGCAGACACATTGTAGATTGCAGCCAGGTCATGCAAGGTAGATTTCTTTTCTGACAACCAGCGTTTCTGCAAAATATCGCGGCTTCTATCATCCAGTGTTTCCAATGCTTTCGCTAACTTTTCATTGTTGTGAGCTTCACTGTTTTGCCGCTCCAAAACAGTTGAAGGTTCATGACTATTGTCCTGCAAATAACCTGCAGGAGAAGGCGTATAGTCATCATCGTCATTCGAATCGTTATAGCCATCGAATGGCGTATCCTGGCCACTCATCCGCTTTTCCATTTCCAGGACTGTTTCCGGTGGCACGTTTAAATCTTTAGCAACAGCCTCTACTTCCGCCTGGCTAAACCAGCCCAGATGCTTTTTATTTTTTCGTAAGTTAAAGAAAAGCTTACGTTGCGCCTTGGTTGTTGCCAGCTTTACAACGCGCCAGTTGCGCAGAATAAACTCATGAATTTCGGCTCGAATCCAATGCACCGCGAAAGAAACCAGCCGAACATTCATGGTGGGATCAAATCGTTTCACGGCTTTCATGAGCCCCACATTTCCTTCCTGGATTAAATCAGCCTGAGCCAGCCCATAACCGCTGTATCCGCGTGCAACGTGTATAACAAAGCGTAGATGCGACATAACCAGACGCTGCGCTGCTTCCAGGTCACCTTCTTGCTGCAATCGCTCAGCGAGCTTGCGCTCTTCGTCAGCTTCCAGCATGGGTATTTGGCCAGCGGCCTGTATATAAGCTTCGAGACTTCCAGTGGGATTAGCTAAATTTAACGCATAGCTTGTTGGCATCATGGTTTTCAATTTTCCTCTTAACTTCTTGTGTTGGTTGAAGTTTAGCACTCCAAATTTAAGAGTGCCAATTAATTTTAGCACTCGGGAAATATGAGTGCTAAGTCCGGCAAAAGTTCATGAGGTCAATAATAGACTTATTAATCAATAAGTTAAAAACGAAGTTCAAGGCACCGAGAATTTCTTATTTTGGCTCAATAAGTTGAATGTGTCTGGTAACGGCGATCCAGGAGCCCACTAAACCCAGGCAAATTGCTGTAATAATAACCAGACCTGAATCTTGCAAAGTAAGACCCGTCAGCTGAAAGGGGCTATTGTAGAGCGCGGCCAGAGATTTCACCGGCCCGCTAATTAGCCAAAATAATAAAGATATCAGAAAGATAGCAAGCACTGCGCCGCAAACACCATACCAGAAACCGGTATACAGGAAGGGCCGTCGAATAAACTGGTTGGTTGCACCAATCAGTTTCGTAACCAGGATTTCCTGGCGACGATTAAAGATTGTAAGTCGAATGGTATTACCAATCACGATCAGAACCGCTACGGCCAACATTGCCGATAACAGCAAAGCACCCCGTTTTCCCAGGGCAATTATAGTGTTCAACCGCTCTATCCACTGAAAATCCAGTTGCACCAGATCCACTTCCGGCAAATCCCGTAATTTTTTAACCAGCGGCTGTAATTTACTGGAAGACAAATAATCCTGGCCAGGTTCAATGATTAGTACTGCGGGCAACGGATTTTCTTTCAGTATGCTCAGGGCGTCCCCAAATCCTGAATGTTCCTGAAACTCCTGTAGCGCTTGCTCGGCGCTAACATACTGCACACTAGCAATTTCGTTCCAGCTTTTTAGACTACGACTCAGAGTTGTAGCCTGGCGATTCGGCACATCCTTTTTCAAAAATACAGAAACCTGTGCAGTGCCCTGCCAGCCAATGACTATTGTTTGCAGGTCGTTTAACAGTAAAAACAATCCGGCTGGCAACGACAGGGCAATTGCAATCACAGCCGCAGTCAACAATGTTGACAGCGGTGTCAGGAGTAACTGTTGCAGGGAGGTTCTAGCTACCCAACCGTGATGTGCAACAAACCTGGCCAAACTGGATCGAGGCTTGTTACGGCTTCGACCTTCGACCTCATAATCGACAAACGAAGTAGCAGGTGGTTGGCGCCGGGCCTGGGATTTCTTTCGTTGACGGCTTTTCTGATTACGCATGGAAGGCCAATAGTGAGGTTAAAACCTGTTATTATGCAATCTGATTAAGATCCTGGGTATTGGTATCCGCTATTAAACGACCCTGATGCAATGTCAGCAATCGATGGGGCATATGTTTTATCAACTCCAAATCATGCGTTGCAATTAATACCGTCGTACCAATGTTATTGAAAGACTCAAAAAGTCCCATGATCTCTCTTGAGAGATCGGGATCAAGATTACCTGTCGGCTCATCAGCCAATAAAAGTGGTGGTCGGTTAACAACAGCTCGGGCGATACCTACCCGTTGCTGTTCCCCGGTTGACAAGGTAACAGGATATTGTTTTTCGCGACCCAATAATCCCACCTTATCCAGGGCTGCTCGTACCCGTCGCCCGGTTTCAGCATGATGCTCACCCGCTATAATCAACGGTAACGCAACATTATCAAAGACTGATTTATCATAGAGCAGGTTATGATCCTGAAACACCATGCCGATTTTGCGGCGCAAATAAGGTACTTGCCGTCGACGCACTCGTGACAGGTTTTTCCCATCCAGCACCACTTCACCACGCGTGGTTCGTTCCACCAAAGTGATAAGTTTTAATAAGGTACTTTTACCAGCCCCTGAATGACCCGTTAAAAACACCATGTCGCCTTTTTCAAGGTGGCAACTGACATTATTCAATGCCTCATGACCGCCAGGGTACCGTTTGGATACGTTAACGAATTTAATCATATTATTCGGCAGGCTCGTGTTCCAGCAGTGCGTTTACAAAATCCCTGGCGTTAAAATCACGTAAATCATCGATACCTTCACCTATTCCAATAAACCGTATTGGTATACCCAGTTGTTTGGCAATGGCAAAGATAACGCCTCCTTTGGCGGTACCATCGAGCTTAGTTAAGGTCACTCCTGATACCGCAACGGCATCATGAAATTGCCTGGCTTGTACTACGGCGTTTTGACCAATGCTGGCATCCAATACAATCATTACTTCGTGAGGTGCATCCGGGTCCAGCTTGGACATCACGCGATGCACTTTTTTCAACTCTTCCATTAAATTGGATTGAGTGTGCAAGCGTCCTGCGGTATCGGCAATCAGTACATCAATGTTGCGGGCTTGCGCCGCTTCCAGCGCATCAAATATCACTGACGCAGAATCGGCACCCGTATGTTGCGCGATAACTGGGATATCATTGCGCCTTCCCCACTCCTGTAGTTGTTCCACTGCTGCGGCGCGAAATGTATCACCTGCAGCTAACATCACACTGCGTCCCTCACTCTGATATCGCTTCGCCAGTTTACCGATAGTAGTGGTTTTTCCTGCGCCATTAATTCCCACCATCAGTATTACAAACGGTTTATCGGACTGGGGAATTTGCAAAGGCTGGCTGGCTGGCTCCAGGATAGCGCTCATATCTTCGCTTAACGCGGAAAACAAAGCTTCAGCATCGTTTAGCTGGTTGCGTTTCAGACGCTGGGTTAAATCATCGATAATTGCCTGGGTTGCTTCAATGCCAACATCCGCCATTAACAGGAGTGCTTCAATTTCCTCCAGTACATCATCATCAATGGCTTTTTTACCCAACACCAGGTTGGCAACACCGTCGGTAAATCCAGTACGGGTGCGTTTTAATCCATTTGTCAGTCGAGCAAATAAGCCCGGTTTTTTTGTGGATTCGTCATCGGCTGAGCTCGCCGGGCTTTCGCCAGGCGATTGCTGCTCGTTTTGATCGCTGGATTTTGCAGATTTACTCTTTTTGAAACCAAACATAAATTATGACTGTCTCATGTAACATTGCGGTTATTTAGCACCAGAATTGGCAAACCACTCAGGCTCGATGAGCGGGCGGTTTTTAGTAAGGTGGAATTGTAACGAAAAAACCCCTGTCTATCGCGCAAATTTTTAACAAAAGTGGCAAACAGAACTGGCATTACTATTGAATATTTTGATCTGTAACACTATTTCTGACACGATCGTCTATGCTCAGCAAGTACATAAAAAACAATGCGCCAAAATCCACAACGACACCCATTAACCTGCTAAAGAGAGAAAAAACATGAGTAGATGTCGACATTTGAAGACAGCCGGCTGGTTTATGCTGTTTTCTGTCATTTTTCTGGCTGGATGCGCCTCTGGTCCAGCAAACCAGCAAGCACAAAACGCAACCAACGCCGCAGCAACTACAGCCAGTGAATCCGCAAAAGCAACGTCAAACGCGGATTCAGAACAAAGCGGGAAAACAGCAAATCCTCGTGTGTACGAGTTTATGCTGGATAACGGAATGAAAGTCCTGGTGAAGCAGGATCACCGTGCACCAGTGGTGGTATCCCAGGTCTGGTACAAAGCAGGCAGCAGTTACGAGCAAAATGGCAGCACCGGTGTCGCCCATGTACTGGAACACATGATGTTCAA
>NZ_CDLKIE010000249.1:0-4270 GCF_975902315.1 Kaarinaea lacus
GTATTAATGATATACCCAGGCTGGGTGCCAGGGTAGTAAAATCAGGACTTGGTGACATTGCGGTTTTTAGAAGTGCTGACGACGAAGTGTTTGCCCTGCTTGATCGTTGTCCTCATAAAGGTGGTCCATTATCGCAAGGCATTGTGCATGGAAAGAGTGTTACCTGCCCTTTACATAATTGGGTATTAGGTCTTGATGATGGTGAAGCCAAAGGGCCTGATGTAGGTTGTGCAACAACATTTTCGGTGAAAGTCGAAAACGATGTGATTTTCCTGATGATTTAATCATCAGGCTTTTATTAAGCTAGAATTCATCAGTATGGAGTCAGTTACCAAAACCACCTGTCCTTATTGTGGTGTCGGTTGTGGCGTCGTCGTTAAACAGGACGAACAAGGCGATGTCACAGTCAATGGCGATAAGGATCATCCTGCCAACTTTGGGCGCCTGTGTTCGAAGGGAGCGGCGCTGGCACAAACACTAGATCATGAGGGACGATTGTTATTTCCTATCGTTAATGGCGAACGTGCCAGCTGGGATGACGCGATTTCCGAAGTTACCGAGAATTTCAAATCCATTGTTGCTCAATACGGTCCGGACTCTGTAGCGTTTTATGTCTCCGGGCAAATTCTTACAGAGGATTATTATGTTGCCAATAAACTGATGAAAGGTTTCATTGGCTCTGCAAACATCGATACCAATTCACGACTTTGTATGTCCTCATCCGTAGCTGGCCATAAGCGTGCCTTTGGTGCCGACACTGTTCCTTGTTGCTATGATGACCTTGAACGCACGGATATGGTAGTGCTGTCCGGTTCCAATACTGCCTGGTGTCATCCTGTCTTATTCCAGCGTATTAAACAGGCAAAGAAAGACAATCCAAACCTGTTTATAGTAGTTATTGATCCGCGACATACCGCGACCTGTGAGATTGCCGATTTACATCTGGCGTTAAATGCTGGCAGTGACACAGTATTATTTAATGGTTTGTTAGCTTACTTGCACCGTCAGGGTGAAGAAAATAAATTATTCACCAAGTCATTTACTGAAGGATTGTACGAAACACTAAACGTGGCATTGACACCTGAATTTGCTATTAACAATGTAGCACAACAGTGTGGATTGTCAGAAAAAGTTGTGGAAAGATTTTATAAACGATTCGCCACTACTGAACGTGTTATTAGTGTTTATTCGCAAGGTGTAAACCAGTCTTCATCAGGAACTGATAAAGTTAATTCCATCATAAACTGTCATTTATTCACAGGTCGAATCGGGCGTCCTGGCATGGGGCCGTTTTCTTTTACTGGTCAACCAAACGCCATGGGGGGACGTGAAGTCGGCGGGTTGGCGAATCAATTGGCCGCGCATATGGATATAGAGAATAGTGAACATCGCCGAATTGTACAGGAGTTTTGGAAGTCACCAAGAATGCCTGTCCAGTCTGGGCTTAAGGCAGTGGATTTATTTGACGCCATTTTCGAAAACAGAGTGAAAGCCGTCTGGATCATGGGTACCAATCCTGCTGTCAGTTTACCCAATGCAAAGCGTGTAAAAAAAGCTTTGGAGCGTTGTGAATTTGTAGTGGTTTCTGATTGTGCGAGAAATACAGATACGACGAAATACGCACATGTATTGTTACCGGCGACGACCTGGGGAGAAAAAGATGGCACGGTAACTAACTCGGAACGTCGCATATCGCGGCAACGTAGTTTCCTGGAACCCCCGGGCGAAGCTAAACACGATTGGTGGATCATAACTCAGGTAGCTAAAGCTATGGGTTTCGCCAAAGAGTTTGACTATGACAGTCCTTACAGTATATTTCTAGAGCATGCCAGGCTATCAGGAAAAGATAACGAAGATGATCGCGATTTCAATATATACGGTCTTGCTTCATTAACAACGCAACAGTACGATGAAATGAATCCAGTACAATGGCCAGTCAAGCAAGATGACGAGATTACCAACACAAACAACAAGCGCTTTTTCAGTGACGGAAAATTTTTTACATTATCTGGCAAAGCGCGCTTTGTTCCAATAGCGCCCCGCAAACCCGTTAACGCACCGAACGATTATTTTCCACTAATACTCAATAGTGGTCGGTTGCGCGACCAGTGGCATACGATGACTCGCACCGGTAAAGCAGCTCGACTCACTAACCATGAGCCTGAACCCTATATTGCTATTCATCCCGTAGACGCAGAAAAGTATCGCATAGCCGACGGTATGTTAACTGCGGTGATAAGTCGCTGGGGTGAATTGATAATTAAAGCAAGAGTATCAGAGGATCAAAGACCAGGAAGCGTCTTTGTACCCATGCACTGGAACCAGCAGTTTGCCAGCGCTGCGAGCGTGGGAGATGTGATTAATCCGGCTCTGGATCCGGTTTCCGGACAGCCCGAGTTTAAACATACGCCAGTAGCTATAGAACCCAAGAAATTTGCCTGGCATGGTTTTATATTGTCGCGCAGGGAGTTACCCGTTCAGGATTCCAGTTTCTGGGTGCGAGTTAGTGGTGATAAATTCAGGCGTTATGAACTGGCAGGCGACAGTCGACCGAGCGACTGGGCGCAATGGTCCAGGCAATTGCTGTGTCAGTCAGATAAAAAAGTTAACTGGACAGAGTATTTTGATGGTGGCAGTAATTATCGCGGCGCACGATTTGTTGGGGATAAGTTGGAGAGTTGCGTTTTTATATCCGCAACCGGGAGTTTGCCATCCCGGCAGTGGTTGGCAAAATTATTCTCACAGGAGTCCATTTCTGAACAGGAGAGGGCCTTACTGCTTTCTGGAAAACCACCTTCAGATGAAGCAGACATTGGCAAAATAGTTTGCGCCTGTTTTGGTGTCGGCGAAAAGCAAATTCAGCAAGCTTTCTTAAAGCAGGGGTGTAATACTGTAGACGCCATTGGAGCAAAGTTGCAGGCGGGTACCAATTGTGGATCCTGTAAATCCGAGATTCAGGAGATGATTGTTGCCTGGAGCAAGCAGGTTGCCGTATAGAGTGTAAGTGCTAGCCAGTATTGTAAAGTTCCGATACATCCACGTATATCAGGTACTCTTTTATCTTTTCATCTTCCATTTTGAATATATTGGCAAACGGAACAGTCAATGGCGAGCCATCATGTTTCGTATAGGTTACAAAGCCATGACAAATCACACTGTCATCAACCGAGCAGGTTTCACTGATATCGTGCTGTAAAGCCTTTATGCTCTCAAAAAATCCCCTTACCACATTCCCAGCATTGTTCTTGCCGTGTATTGGTTCGGCGTTGCCAAAACGAAAAAATACATCTTCTGCTAGAAACGTAAGAAAGGCATCGGAGTCTTTGCTGTCTATAGACTGAAATAGCTGATTTATCCAGTTGTTATCTGACATTTTTCATTCCTTGATTTATATATTCAGGATTATTAATACACACACAAATTATAGAATGGATATGCAGGACAATAATGCTACATTGAAATTGTTTCATTCCAGATTCGTTGCCATACAACAGGCAATAGTTCGAGTCTTTGCTGTGTTTCAATGCGTTTGCTGTCAGTGCCAATGGGGTGTGGATTACTGAATTCACCAACCTTAAATTGAAATACATAGTTCGGTTCCACTCCCATCCTGAGATCTTTAACAATGATGTCTTTATTTTGTTTAGTCACTCCGTAATAACCTTTGGTAAACCATTGCAGGCGTTTTACGGGCCAGTGATTCTGCAATTCTTCGAGTAGATGGTTGTCGCTGGAATAAAACTTTGTTGTGATGCTTCTGCTATTATCAAACACTGAATAAAATCCCTCATGGTAGCCATTGTCGCTCATCGCCAACACGCGCCATAACAATGAGTTAAAAGGAGTTGGGATTACTATTAGTTGGTTGTAAGCTGTTTTTTGGTTCTCTAATAATTCCCGAGCGACGGAATCTACATAGAGTTTAGCCGTTACCGTCCAGACAAGGTAGGCTGAGCTTATTGCCAGGCCGAGATTGTTTGCCAAATGTCCTCGCTTAGTGCTGCGTGTTGCCACGAGCGCGAATATAACACCAGCTAAAAGCCATATTGTATATAGTGGATCAATGATAAAAATTGTCGACAAGCCCACCGGAGTCGTTATAAAAGGCCAAAAGATTTGTGTTCCGTAGACAGTTAAAGAATCAAGCAGCACGTGGGTGGCAAATACTAGATAAACCATAATACCCCATCGCTGGCGGTGATCACGGGTATCGGGGTGAAGTTTTAGAATCAGCCAAACGATGAGTGGTGTAAGCAGGGCAAGAATAAAC
>NZ_CDLKIE010000250.1:0-3994 GCF_975902315.1 Kaarinaea lacus
CACGACCTCGTCCGGATCCCCCAAATCCCAGGCCAGACCATCAAAATCACCAAACACATGACACAAGGCACAGGATGAATCGCCATGACTTGAGGTAAACGTAGCATCGTAGAGAAACTGTCGCCCATCAACCACTTGATCCGGTTCCGGATTAAACATAGTTAGATGAGAAGTTTCCATGTTAGAAGTGGTATCAATTACCGACAAACCATTGTCAAATCGCGTAAGCACGTAAAGACGATTGCGCGCTTCATCAAGCACCACCCCTGAAGGACCCCCCGAAGAAAGCGCAATGTGGTTTGCACTATCAGGCGTAAAACTGTCATTTTCTAATGCCGCGGTGTCAAATACCCCAATCTTTTGTGAACCAAATGCCGCGACATACAACGTATCGCCGCTATTGCTAATAGCCATGTCCACCGGATTTGCCAGCGCCGCATCCCGCTCAGCCTGAGTACCAGGGAACTGATCGTAGTTAATATGCTTGTTTAAATGACGCGGACTCACTGTTGGAGTTGCTTGTGAATTATCAACGACAGTAATCCGATTTTCCACAAAATGTCCCCGAACCGTCGTTGCGTTATTTCCCGGTCCTTCAAATCGAACGTGATTTAACGCTTCGGTATTGGAGACATAAAGCACACCCGACTGAGGATTAGTGACCATATTAAACAAAACGGTACCCACTCCACTAATTGGTGTGCTTGCTGTTGCCACGGGCGGATTAACGCTGGCATCAATTTCAAATACATCATAGTCAGGTAAGGACAGATTCACCATGTCATCCCAGAATCCGCCTATAGTGTCAGTTATGCTTCCCGTACCATCCGCCCAGTTGGTGCCATTGTATTTCAGAATCAGGCCGGTATCTGGTGCCAAAATATTCTCCAGATTCATCAAGGGACCCGGCTTGGCAAGTTGATTCTCGCCGATAGTCGTGGTTTGGTTACCCGATAGAAAAACTGCCGCATACACCGTACTACCATCCGGGCTTACGCTTAGTGCGCGTGGAGTATCTCCAAATAATGTAATGACGGTGGTTGGATCACCACCGATGGAGGCGCCGATATTCGTAGTATCAAACACCCAAACATCAGCGCGCCCAACACCGGGGGTTTTTAGCTGTGCGTCTACAGGATTGTCGTCAGGTCCGTTTTGTCCGCGATGCGCAGTGGTTATAAAGGCAAATTGATCGTTGTTTCCTGCAAACACGATATCTCGTGGCTCATCACCGACCAGCAAGGTACGAACGACCTGGGGAGGAGAAATACTGACATCAACGATACTAATACTGTCTGACAGATGATTGACGACCCACACCTGGTTATTCAGTGCCGCGACCGCGGTAGGTTCCATGCCAACCGGCACAGTGGCAGCGTGTTGCAAACCAGCATTGCTTATTGTGTAAAGTTCCAACGTACTGTTTGGAGTATTGGCAACATATAAAGTATTGCCATCAGGGGAAAGTGCCAGAGGACGAACCTGGCCCGTTTCGAATGTGACAAAATTGTTATCGACTGGTTGAGGCGGTTCGACACCACCATTGCCACCTCCACCACCGCTGCTACATGCTGTTAAAACAATAGACAATATCCCTAAAAACCAAAACCGATTTCCTTTATACAACATACTTTTATTTTCCCTAATGATAACGAATAATCTAAGTCTACCAACATTAAGAACCATGGCAATTACCAGTCGGAGGATTTTCCACGATTTGCGACATTTTCACAAAATTTACCAAAAGCGGAATGTCTCCCTCTGCAGACATACAATGATTACGCCAAGTTGACTATTTGGTCGCTGATCCAGTATTCATACATTCCTGGCAATATAAATACCACTACAAACTAGCTGGTCTGGTCATTCTTTAATCTACACTTTATCCACATTTAGCCAGGTCTTTTATTATTGGAATAAAATGTTAGCATAGGTATTCCACCTTCACTTTGAGGGAACCTGCCATGATAGAACTCACCATTAACGGTAAAACGCATTCCCTGGATATTGATCCCAACATGCCCTTATTGTGGGCGATTCGAGATGCCATTGGGTTAACGGGTACCAAGTTTGGCTGTGGCGTATCGCAATGCGGCGCCTGTACGGTGCATATGGATGGCAAAGCCATTCGCTCCTGCGTAACACCGGTAAAAATTGCCCAGGGTAAAAACATTACGACGATTGAAGGCCTGAATAGCAAGGTTGCTTCAGCAGTGCAAAATGCCTGGCAAAAACTGGACGTTGTGCAATGCGGTTATTGCCAGTCCGGTCAGATCATGACTGCGGTTGAATTACTTAGCAAAAACCAGAAACCCAGTGACGACGATATCGACAACGCCATGAATAACAACATCTGCCGCTGCAGTACTTATGTTCGTATTCGCGCAGCAATCAAAGAAGCCGCAAAAGCACTCGCCTGACAGGAGATCAATCATGGGAAAAAATGAAAAGCTGGATGTTACTGATATGACACGACGCCGTTTTCTCATTACCAGTGTCTCAATGGGTGCCGGTTTAACCCTGGGTATACACTTGACAGGATGCGGTGATCAAAAAGAAACACAAACTAAAACCTTACCTGAAGCAGGGCCTGGAAAAGCAGGTGGTGAAATCGTCAGTGATTTTTCCTTTGAGCCTAATGCCTTCATACGTATTAAACCGGACAACACCGTAGTAGTCATCATGAAGCATTTTGAAATGGGCCAGGGTACCTATACGGGCTTAACGACCCTGATCGCCGAAGAACTGGATGCTGCCTGGGATCAACTCAAAGTTGAAGCAGCACCCGCCAACGCCAAATTGTATAACAATAATTTCTGGGGCCCCATGCAGGGTACCGGTGGCAGTACGGCAATTGCCAATTCGTATGAACAAATGCGCAAAGCAGGTGCAGCCGCAAAACAAATGTTAGTTTCCGCTGCGGCTAAACAATGGAAGGTGCCTGCTGAAGAAATTAGTGTACAAAACGGTATGCTACATCATGCCGCGTCCAGCAAAAATGCCAGCTTTGGTGAATTCGCCGAACTGGCCGCTCAGGAACCTGTGCCGCAGGAAGTGTTTTTAAAATCCCCGGACGAATTTCGTTATATCGGTAAAACTGTGCCCCGCAAGGATTCACACGATAAATCCACTGGCAAAGCAATCTATACCCAGGATATAAAACTGCCGGGCATGCTAACAGCGGTAGTTGTGCATGCTCCACGCTTTGGAGCAACCGTTAAATCCTTTGACGCAACAGAAACCAGAAAAATCAAAGAAGTTGTCAACGTAGTACAAATTCCCACGGGTGTTGCAGTTCTGGCAAAAAACTTTTGGAGCGCCCAGCAAGGCAGGTATGCATTGAAGGTTGAATGGGATGAAAGCAATGCGTTTAATAAAAGTTCAGATGAGCTCATGGCTGAATACAAAGCCCTGGCAAAGAAACCAGGTGCGGTGGCACGTAAAGACGGCGATGTTGACAAAGCATTTGCGTCAGCTGCCAAAACACTCACTGCGTCATATGAATTTCCCTATCTGGCGCATGCCGCCATGGAGCCGCTTAATTGTGTCGTACAAATCAATAAGGACGGTTGTGAAAT
Organism: Kaarinaea lacus; assembly: GCF_975902315.1. Classification (NCBI taxonomy): domain Bacteria; kingdom Bacillati; phylum Cyanobacteriota; class Cyanophyceae; order Nostocales; family Nodulariaceae; genus Kaarinaea; species Kaarinaea lacus. Next base: position 3,579 of record NZ_CDLKIE010000250.1, read on the forward strand.
CTGGAATGCAGCGCAAACCCATACTTCAGATCAAATGGCAGTCGCCAATACCCTGGGCATCAAGCCAGAGCAGGTAAAAATAAACACTTTATATGCTGGCGGTTCTTTTGGACGTCGCGCTAATCCGCACTCCGATTATGTGGTGGAAGCGGTGAATATTGCCAGGGCATTGGGAGACAATACGCCGGTGAAAATGGTCTGGACCCGTGAAGATGATATGCGCGGTGGATTTTACCGGCCTATGTATTATCATGAACTTAAAGCAGGATTAGATAAAGACGGTAATCCCATTGCCTGGCAGCATCGTATAGTAGGCCAATCAATCCTTACCGGTACGGCATTCGAACCAATGCTGGTTAAAAGCGGTGTTGACGGAACATCGGTAGAAGGTGCCAGTAACCTGCCTTACGCTATTC
>NZ_CDLKIE010000251.1:0-8864 GCF_975902315.1 Kaarinaea lacus
CACCATATTACAAACTCGAATTTGATGTGAGAGACAGTATTGAAACACACCTTTATAGAGAACTTCGGCGACAGTTAGATCTGAATCGATCTGGTAATTACGCCACGCTTTATCAACAGCCAGGCGGGAAATTTCACAAGCATCTGCATTATGCAATGTTATATCTGACGGTATCAGCGCAGGAAAGTATTCATCCAGCATCCATGTTTCCTTGGCCGGCAAAATGCGCAACGCCGCGATAACTTTGTCACCGGGACTTACCGTGAGAAAATGTACTGCATTGGTATCAAGTGGATCGACATCAATATCATCTGAGGGGGAGCCCAACCAGCGCAACTCAGACCGGAAAACACTTGCGCGTAAATGATAGTACTCGAACACGTACTGAGAATTTAAACCACATAATGTTTTAAATCCCGCTTCATTGGCTACCACAAATTGTTGTTCCTGATTTAACTGCATAGAATTAACGCCAGCACGAATCTACTACTACAAAAGTGAGCAAAACAGAGCTCATATTAAAAATAGATTAAAGTGCTATTTAATTCCGATAACTCGTTCACAAATCCAGAGCGAGAAATGCTTCTGTTTGGCCAGGATGATAAGCAGGAAAGGTGAAATACAAAGGAGCCGCGTTATTAACTACATGCAATCATGTTTTTATAGATAGACAGGAGAGCAATTAGAATGGAAAACGATGAAGAAAGGTGAAAAAAATTTGATAGTCAATTATTGATATGCAGCAGGCTCTTTTTTACACGTGATGTAACCCAATCGACTCCTGCAGGCGATCAAGTGCTTTGCGAATCGTAATATGAGCTATAGATCCTTCATAGATGGTTTTATATTCACGCGCAAGCTCGTAAACGGGTTTAAGCCGCCTCAAATGCAACTTTGAACCCTTGAATAACTGTATCTCAAAATGCAAGGCTTCAGAGAGTGGGCCACTGGTGTTGTGATAATAATGATGCTCGATCAGGTTTACTTCCTGCCTGGTCACACCATCTTGCTCCCTCCAGTCGAGGCCTTGCTGAACAACAACAGTAGGCCGATAAATTGTCTTTAAATAATTTAACGCCTCCTGGTTTTCCGTGTATCCAAGCACTTCAATGGCGCCAAGCTGATCACTCAACGACCAATCTCGAGATGATTGCAGCTCAAAATCGATAACTTTCTTCAGGTTTCCTATATCAAGTTTTTCAAGCTTTAGTCTATCAATAAGTTTTTCCGGATATTTCAACATTGGTTGATCCTTTCTTCATTGATCCGCCCATTTCCAGGTTATAAATGACACAATTTATATAGCCCAGATACTGTTCGAAAGGACAGTTGCTATCTACAGGTTGAATATGGGACATTTTTAAACCAAGGCAAATGCAGTTTTGGTTGAAGACACAGGCCATCAATCGCAACCAATGTGTTGCTACAGAAAACCAGGAACTAACTGAGAAATAAAACCAGGAAATTAAATTGAATGCAGGACTGTTTTTCTGGCCGACCATCATGTTTATGTACATGTCGATTGGATTATTTTTCGGTTATCTGGTTTGGGGACATTAGATTGATAGCGTGAATCACTGAAGCTGCTGGAACCTTACCCTAAGAGTACTTCTTTTGTTTGTATCCTAAGTTATTCTCCCAAGATCTCACACTCTTGCCTGCTCATATCGAGCAGGCTTTTTTTTGCGCTGATTGTTATAGAAGAATACCCGCACAACGGGTTAACGATTTACTTCCAGAATGAAAATCCGACGCAGGAATATCTGGTTATCAAAAAGCAAAGCCAGGAACATAGTTTAATAAGAATGTTGAGCAAAGATGGCGATAAATCGCGGGATGAAGGTAAAGCCGCTCCGCAAACCAGCATACTATTCAAGATAACGCGCTTGCCAATGTAAGTACATTTGCCGTACGTGTTCGGCAAATTCCCGTTTATCACTGAATCCTTCCGGGCTGATGGCATCATAAACATGATAATTCGCCCGGTTGTTCTGGCTGGTCATGAAATGCCACATTTTATGCGGCAAAAGATGGGGGTCTCGCCATTCAAAGGTTTCCTGCGCTTCGTATTCCAGGAATACCGGCAAAATGGGAACACCGGTTTTAAGGGATACATCGAAGGCGCCACTCTGAAAGGTGGAATGAATTCGCCGCCCCTTGCAACCACCTTCCGGGAAAATCGCCACGTTACGTCCTTTATTAACGGCATCAACCAGGGTATCCAGAACTTGATGACGTGATTCGGGATCTTCGCGCTTTACATAGATGGTATTCGCAGAAATACCGATACGCCCAATAATGAACCAGTCTTTCACTTCTTCCTTGGCCAGCGGATAAACATCAAACAGCGATGGTATACCAAAGTCTTCAAACGCAGACGGATGATTTGAAATTAAGATGTAGTGATCAGGGAGTGGATTGAGGTTTTTTTGATGCAAACGCAAATTGACACCTAGCGCGCGAATCAGAAACTTGCACCAGATACGCGACAATGTGTGGTAGTAACTACCCGTCATTGCACGTGGTAACCATGATAGCGCGTAAAGAAATGCTGTGAATATCGAAAGCTCTATCCAGCACCATAGCAGCCATAAACTGCGCGCTACAAAACTTAGCATATACTATACCTTCAATGAAATACCCGGTTTTACCCTGCAATCATTGAGCCATTCACAGCCTGTCGCAATAGTTCAGCATAATCGTCTTCACCCAGTGCGATGGGATTACCACCAGCAGAAGGATCCTGGGTGGCCATGACGCCAATTTCCCGGCTGCGGCTGTCATCAATACCGATGGCGCCAAGGTCATTGGGAATGCCAATCTGTTTGCGGAGACTAACGATCCACGACAGGACACCCTTAAAGCTCTCGTCTTCCAGTTCCAGGCAACGCGCGAGGTGCTGCATTTTCTCTTTGAGAACCGACTGGTTTCGCAGCAATACATAGGGCATTAATACGGCATTCAGCAGCCCGTGATGCGCGTCATACAATGCACCCAGAGGATGCGCCAAAGCATGCATGGCACCCAGCCCCTTCTGAAATGCAGTTGCCCCCATACTCGATGCAATAAGCATGTGAGATCTTGCTTGCAGGTTTGCGGGTTCTTCACAAGCGAGAACCAACCAGTCCTTTATCAAGCGCATGCCTTCTATTGCGATACCATCTGCCATGGGGTGAAAACCCGGCGCACAATAGGCTTCGAGGTTATGGGATAAAGCATCCATCCCTGTTGCAGCGGTAATATGTGCAGGCAATCCCACGGTGAGTTGTGGATCCGCAATGACGATGCCGGGCAGCATTTTGGGATGAAAAATGATTTTTTTGGCATGTGCTGCCTCATCCACAATGAGCGAGGCGCGCCCTACTTCTGAACCCGTACCCGCCGTCGTTGGAATGGCAATAATGGGTACGATACCTTCCGGGTCAACTCGCTCCCAGTTATCGCCGACATCCTCGAAATCCCAAATTGGCCGTGACTGCCCCACCATTAAGGCAATCGCTTTGCCGGCATCCAGGGCGCTCCCTCCCCCTATCGTAATGACACCATCATGGTTACCTTGCTTAAATTGCGCTACACCGGCTTCAATATTTTCACCATTGGGATTGGGCTTCACATCGCTAAATATTTCAGTTTTAATACCGGCCTCGTGGTTTACATGCAGGGCTTCGTTGATCATGGGTAAACTGGCCAGCCCGGCATCGGTTACCAGCAATGGATCCTTGATATCCAGTCTGCGACAGGCATCTGGCAACTCGTTAAGCCGTCCGCAACCAAACCAGATTGTGGTCGGATAGTTCCAGTTTCCTGTTAATGCATTAACATCTTTCATTACAATTTGACCTTGTTGCCTGAATTTATGATTTCCTATTTGGTGGAAGTGCGTAAATGGAAAGACTTGGGGCGTGTCAGTTTTTCATAACCAACCTCTGACAAGCTACAGCCCTTGCCGGAATCTTTAATACCTGTCCAGGCCAGTTCGGGATCGAGATAATCACAACGGTTCATGAACCACGTGCCGGTGTTTACCTGGTTACCGATATTAATGGCGGCATCCTGGTCCGTGGTCCATACCGACGCTGTTAATCCATACTTGCTGTCATTCATCAGCCTGATCGCCTCTTCATCTGAGTCAACTTTCATAATGCCAGCAACCGGACCAAAAGTTTCTTCGGTCATCACCTGCATCGAGTGATCCACATTTAGCAACACCTGTGGTGCCAGATAAGCACCGCGTTGTTGATCAGCAGGAAATTCATTGACATCAATACAGGCTTTTGCGCCACGATCGGTTGCGTCCTTAATATGTCGGCGAACGGTTTCGGCGGCATTGTTACTCACCATGGGACCTAAAGTGGTATCTTGTTCCAGCGGATTACCCAGCTTGTACGCTTTTACCTTATTGATAAAACCATCGACAAAATCACTGTAGAGCGCTTTATGCACATAGATACGTTCAATTCCGCAGCAGGATTGCCCGGAGTTAAAATAGACGCCATCCACCAGGTTATCGACAGCAAACTCCAGGTCCACATCAGACCGAACATAGGCGGGATCTTTGCCACCCAGTTCCAGTCCCACATCAACAAAGCGCCCTGCCGCGGCCTGCTCAACCATGTGGCCGCCCGACACGGAACCGGTAAACGTGATGTAGTTGACCTGATCTGACTGAATTATTTTTGCCGCGGATTCATAGTTTAATAACAGATGTTGATATACACCCTTGGGTAAACCGGCACTCTCAAATGCTTCGCCAATGCGTTCCGCTGTCAAGGGAGTTTGCGATGACGGTTTCATGATAACGGCATTGCCAGCCATGATCGCGGGAATCACAGAATTTACGGCCGTCAGGTAAGGATAATTCCAGGGTACAATGGAAAGCACCACGCCCAGTGGCGCACGTTCTATATAGCGGGTAAAGCCTGCTTTTTGGGGTAGTGAAATGCCTGCCAGTTTCTGCTCCGCAATGTCGATCATGACTCGCGCCCGTTCGGCAAAGCCTTTTATTTCGCCCGGTGTATAACGAACAGGCCGACCCATTTGCCAGCTGATCTCTTCACCCAGTTCAGCCTGTTTTTCCAGCATGCTTTCAACGGCGCGCAAACAAATTGCTTTACGATACTTTAGATTGGTTTCTTGCCATTGTGCCTGCGCCCTGACGCCGTTGGATAAAGCATCGCTAATGTCAGCTTCCGATGCATATAACCGTTCCGCATAGATGCTATTATCAACGGGAGAGTTGACTTGCAGGATATAAGTCATCGATACCGTTCCTCTTATTATGAGTCACCAATCGCACCCATAGTGCGCGCTTGCCTGCCCAATTTGTACGCTTCTACTAATATTAATAGGCGCTATATTATTTCAAAATAGCGATCCAGCTCCCAATCGGTAATATGTTTCCGATACTCACGTTCTTCCCACTCACGACTTGCCGCATAATGATCTACGAACAGGTTGCCGAAGTACTCCTTTGCAACTTCCGAACTTTTTAAGCGTTGTGCAGAATCCCAGAGCGTGGCCGGTAACTGCAGGTGCTCCGGAAAAGTCTGGTCATAGGCATTGCCGATGACCTTTGCTTCAGGCTCCAGGCCTTTTTCAATACCATATAAACCGGATGCCAGGGCGGCGGCCAGAATAATGTAGGGATTTGCATCGGCTGCGGCGACACGATATTCAACGCGTTGCGATTTTTCACTACCGGGTATCACGCGCAAGGCACAAGTACGATTCTCTACTCCCCATGTCGCATGAGTAGGCGCCCAGAATCCGGGCACCAGGCGAGTGTATGAATTGATGGTCGGTGCAATCATGGCTAAAAACTCAGGCATCAGTTTCTGCTGCCCTGCCACGAAGTGCCGCATAGCATCGCTCATATTATCCGGTTGACTGGCATCGTGAAACAGCGATTTTCCCTGCTGGTCCTGTAGTGATAGATGGATATGTCCACTTTGGCCGGGCCATTCTGCAGACCACTTGGCCATGAATGTTGCTAACAGTCCGTTTCTCTGGGCGACGATCTTGGTAAAGGTTTTAAACAGGGCCGCTTTGTCAGCGGCATTCATTGCAGTATCCACTGCGATGGCAGCTTCCAGTACACCTGGTCCGGTTTCTTCGTGCAAACCTTCCAGGGGAAAATCCATTTCTTCACCCAGGGTAAGCAATTGATGATAGATTTCCGCATCCACGCTATTGCGTAGCACGGAGTAACCAAAATAACCCGGCGCTAAGGGAGTTAGATTCCGGTAATTTTTTTCACGAACCGACTGGTGGCTTTCGATGAACATGAAAAACTCGTACTCAAATCCGGCGTATGGGAAATAGCCCATGCTGTGCGCTTTTTCAATGACACGCCGTAACACACCACGCGGGCATATCTGCTCGGCTGCTTCGGCAAACTCACCGAGAAAAAACAGGCCCTCACCTTCAAAGGATAAATCGCGGCAGGTGTCTGGTAAAATGCGTACCGGCGCATCGGGATATCCGGTGTGCCAGCCGGTATAGGTCACATTATCGTAAAGCTGGTCTTTTGAATCCCAACCCAACACCACATCACAAAATCCAAAGCCTTTGTCTAACGCCGAAAAGAACTTGTCGCGCGAAATATATTTACCGCGCAGCACGCCATCAACATCAAACACACCGACTTTCACGTGACTCAGATCTCGTTTTTTGACTATTTTCCGAGCGTCGTCTATCGTTTTTACCTGTCTGGCTTCCATCAAAAATCCCACCTAATTTATTATATATTACATGCAGTTATAGCATTTTTCGCCATCTTACTTTAAAGAATATAATTTAACTCTGAGATGACTATATATAGTACTAGCCATCTGGAAACATCGATAAACAACTCCCTATAATAGGATAGCTCAGCAAAAACAAATTTTTATAGACTGAAATGAAAATTGGTATATTGCAAACAGATTCCGTACGCCCCGAACTCATCGCTCAGTTCGGTGACTATCCCGATATGTTCCAGTCACTATTCAGGCAAGTTGATCCCACCTTGCGTTTTGAGACTTACGATGTTCAGCATGGTAATTATCCCAACACTATTCACGCCTGTGATGCTTATCTTACTACCGGCAGTAAAGCCAGCGTTTATGATGATGAAAACTGGATCAAAATCCTGCTCGACTACTTTGTTGAATTAAATAGCCAGAACAAGAAGCTGCTGGCAGTTTGTTTCGGTCATCAACTGGTGGCCGATGCATTTGGTGGTAAAACGGAAAAATCAACGAACGGATGGGGTGTCGGTGTACATTCTGTGCAGGTGCGAACAAAGCCATCATGGATGCAGCCCGCACTAGACGCTTTTAATGTTGTGGTTAGCCACCAGGATCAGGTCACTCAGTTACCTGGCTACGCCAGGTTGATTGCCGGCAATAACTTCTGCCCGTATGGCATGTTTCAACTCGGTGAAAATATACTGACCATCCAGGGTCACCCGGAGTTTAGCAAACCATACGCCGAAGCCATGATGCAATATCGTGCCGATATCATTGGTGAAAGAACATTTAGGGAAGGTATTAAATCATTGCAAAAACCGGTGGACGATCTAACTATCGCGAAATGGTTTATTAATTTTCTTAAAACAAAATGAACCGTGGTCGGGCCGACACCGCGCACACTATTATCGCTTGCCCAGCGTGAAATAAAAACATGCGCCTTTATCAGGCTCTGCTTCTGCCCAGATGCGTCCATCATGTCGTTGCACTATTCGGCTAACTGTCGCCAACCCTATTCCCGTTCCTTCATAGTCCGCGCTATGCAGACGTTGGAAAACTTCAAATATCTTGCTGGCATATTTCATATCAAAGCCGGTGCCATTATCCTTTACATAAAAAATAGCATCGCCTTCCTGCTCCGTTCTTCCAAATTCTATTACCGGATCAGGCGATTTGCTGGAGTACTTCCATGCGTTATCCAGGAGGTTATTCATCAAAATAGTTAACAGCGGCTCATCACCTTCCGCATAAATGTTTTCCGCTACGATGATTCTTACAGCGAGTTCGGGCTGTTGTTCTTTTAATTGTTGAATTTTCCGCCGGGCAATATCCGATAGATTAACAAGTGTTTGCTGCATTTCTACACGCGAAATACGTGCAATATTAAGCAGGTCATCAATAAGCATCGCCATACGCTGAGTATTTTCCCGGACTCGGCGCAAATTATTCTTACCCTCTTCGTCTAATTGCTCGGCATTGTCCTCCAGCAATGCAAGGCTAAATCCGTCTATACTGCGTAATGGCGCACGCAAATCATGTGAAACTGAATATGAAAACGCTTCCAGTTCCTGGTTGATGGTCTGCAATTCGGCCGTGCGATCATTTACCCGTTGTTCCAGGTGGTTATTCAGGTTTTGTAAATTTTCCTGGGTGAGATTCAGGCGCTGTTGATAATCCTGTAGTGATCGGGCAAAGTTATTTATTTCATTGACAGATGAATACAGGGTGTCATCAGGCAATGAATTATTGTTTGGAAAGTGCTTGATTGATTCTATGTGCCTGTTTAATGTTATCAATGGTTTTGCGAAAAAAGCCATTACCAGCCAATACAAAACAAACAATATCACCAATACCAGCGCAACGATGTACGCAAACGTCCTGTAAATTACATTCTTTAGTTGATCCAGTTCTTTATAGTGCAGTTCCTCACCATGGACGTGATTAATTATATTTCCGGCGGATACACGCGTGGAAGCGGGTAATGTAATGGAAATACTGCTAATATCCAGGTGCGAAAAGAGGTTTAACTCCGCCAGCGCCGCTAAAAAATCCACTTTTAGTCCGACATAACCAAATATCTCTTTGCTATTTTGGTGCAGGAACACAGGTTTGAATACACAAACCCAGGGACGATTA
>NZ_CDLKIE010000252.1:0-2968 GCF_975902315.1 Kaarinaea lacus
ACTTATGACAGCGGTGATAACTGGCTGGGCAGCCTGCAACACATTGCTCGTGAAGGCTGCTGCTGGGTTGTAGGTTGCGGCAATCTCATGAAAGGCAGCGATATTCCTGAAGACTTTCCGGAGAAAGAAACTTTGTATCCCGATGAGGAAGAGTGGGTAAATCCGGGGGACTCCGTCGTCATCGCACCAGGCGGTGAAATTGTTGCCGGACCGATGAATAAGCAAGCCGGCATTATGTACCACGATATTGATCTCGAAAAAGTCGCTATTGCCAGAAGAACCCTTGATGTCGTTGGCCACTATTCGCGCCCGGATATTTTTCAATTGCATATCAATACTCGATCACAATCACCAGCAGTGTTTGAAGAATAAAAGACAAACACGACACCAAAGGAGAAAATCATGAGCGACCATTCACAATACACAGGCCATTGCTTTTGTGGTGATGTTGAATTTACTTTAAGTGGCAATCCTGAAGTAATGGCCTATTGCCATTGCGAATCATGCCGACATTGGTCCGCAAGCCCCGTTAGTGGATTTACCTTATGGAAACACGAAAAGATCCAGATTACAAAAGGTAAAGAAAATATCGATGGATTTACAGGGAATCCGCTTTCCGGTGACAAAACTGTTGTCAGTAATCGCGCATGGTGCAAAAAGTGTGGAGGTCATCTATATACAGATCATCCAACAATGGGCCTGGTCGATATACCTTCCGCGGTAATCGAGGATTTTATTTTCAGGCCAGGTTTCCATGTGCATTACCAGGAATCAGTACATTCCATAAAAGATGGACTACCCAAGTTCAAAGACCTTCCAGAAGAAGCCGGCGGCACAGGTGAACAACTGACAGAATAGATAGAGAAGTCTAATGGGGAAACGGGTTCAGAGAACAATTGTTGCTAATATTGAAAGAAATTTTTCTCTGATCCCGCTTTTGGGATGTTGCAGATCTGCTTTGCAGGGAAATCTACGTTGTTGATTTTTGCAGTGTCTGTCATTATTTTTTGGCTGAATAAATTAGAAAACTAAACCTTTAAATAAGGGAGCTTCGAACACTACTAACTAAATTAACTATATTAACTACATTAACTATATAAATAGTATGTAGAAACAAAAACGATTAAATCTCTACTGCTTGAAGTTATCTGTCATATGATTTGTGATGACTGTTCAATGAGAACCTTAATAACACATTACAAAATGTATTGAATGAAAAAGTGTTAAGCAAACCTTAAGCTTCATTTTACGTAAGATTTTTACTACATCGATTTCCAATAACGGACTATCTCTGTCTCCACAATTATCTATTATTCTTTATCCATAGAACCTACGAAATATTCTTTATCAACTTAATCGTTTTGGTTCATTAAGCTGTTTACTTCATTAACTCAGTGTAAATCAACAAATGGACAACGCCAATTTTGCATTGTCATTTTTGATAACCAGTAACGCTATATAAAGCTCTTGTTGAGCAATAAAAAGTAACGTCGGGGGCATCTTGTATATCGCATCGTTTTGATTGCTGGCGAACAGTAAATGTCGCCTCGTTAACGAATCGCTGTATATAAGAGACGCAAATAAGCGTTTCAGCCATATGTATTAGATGTATCTCTGTGGTAGGGAGTTTGGCGTGTGATTGGGCGTGTGAAGTGTTCAGCGGATTGCATCAGTAATCTCATATCTTTGTTGGCGGCAAAAAAATGTTGCCGCATGTTGTTCGTATATTTCCAATATATAGTTACGTTAACAGTACCAGTTTCGGTATTGGCTGCAACTGATCTGGCAATATTCGACGACATTGAAGTTTCTGAATTCGATCATTCATCCACCGGATTTACTCTGGATGGTCAACACACTCTTATAGATTGCGAAAAATGCCACCTGGGCGGTGTGTTTGACGAATTACCTCGTCAATGCGTAGAGTGCCATGACAATATATTTGCCGTTGGCACCAACTCTAATCATATTCCCGTCTTTGAAGCTTGCGACATCTGTCATACAACCCAGGGTTTTGAATCTTCGGCAATGACAACCGTCATGGACCACAGTATCCTGGTTAGCCAACCCTGTATGGGTTGTCACGATGGTGTTACCGCCACAGGCAAACCGCCCAACCACATACCAACTGTACTGGACTGCGACGCCTGCCATAACGTCAACAGCTGGTTGGTTAGCTCATTTGATCACAGCTCTGTAAGCGGCCAACCCTGCATATCCTGTCACAATGGTATTGACGCTAGCGGAAAACACGCCTCACATATTCCCAGTAGTGAAACTTGCGACGCGTGTCACCGCACAACCGCCTGGTTACCCCCCACCCAGGTCGACCACAGCGAAGTTACTGGTCCCTGTGCTGACTGCCACAATGGTTTTATCAGTGGCGGTAAACCGGCAAATCATATTAATACCACTATGTTTTGTGAAAACTGCCACGCACCAGCCCCGGCAACCTGGAGCCTGATCTTACAGGTGGACCACGACCATGTACTGGGCAGCTGTTCCAGTTGCCATGACAATGTTATTGCCACGGGAAAACATGCATCGCATGTAACCACAAACCAGGAATGTGATACTTGCCATAGCACCAAGCAGTGGATACCTGCCGCAGTCGATCATTCCAGCTTTGCTGGCAATTGCATAAGTTGTCACAACAACATTGACGCCAGTGGTAAAAGTGCCGGTCACATCAGCGCCAGCGATGTATGTGACAGTTGCCATGAAAAATTTCCCGCGCAATGGACGCCGGTTGACGCAGCTGCCGTGGATCATGCTCAAGTCATCGGCACCTGTGCCAGCTGTCATAACAATGCAGTGGCTACCGGTAAACCTGCAACGCATATCAACACTACCGATTTGTGCGACGCCTGCCATGCCGCCGGGCCAGTCCCCTTCCACCCGGCGGCATTGGGCGTCGACCATACACAGGTATTGGGCATCTGTTCCAGTTGCCATGACAATGTTATTG
>NZ_CDLKIE010000253.1:0-8999 GCF_975902315.1 Kaarinaea lacus
GACGCTAACGTTCAAGCCAATGCCAGCGTGCAGATGGGAATAAAAATCGCCACGCAATGCTAACCAGTCCTGAACCTCGCGGATAGTTCAGGTGTGATAATTTTATGAGATGTTTTTTATTGATTTAATAAATTGTGAACAGTCGCGACGTGCTGCGGTCATTCGTTAACATTATGGATAGGAGAAAGTGTTGTTGTTAACGAACTAATGTACTTGATCCAGATTTTTATAGCTCATGATCTCCTGAAGTGAGCGAAAAACGCCCGTGTCAAACTCGTGAAATTTCAACCCTATTCCTTCATTAGTCACTCGCACGATTTTCGCGTGCAAGTTATGTTTTACCAGTCTTTGCCCTGACGGCAGGTGAAACACTAGTTCGACGTTATCATCCTGTCCAATGGAATGAGCCAGTTCCAAATCCAGAAAAGCACCACCGAGGCCGACATCTCTCGACTGGCAAGTGCAAACTTTTTCGCCATCTCGAAATACGTCGACATCTAACCGCAACTCTCTGCGATCACTCCAACGATTTTCCATAAAACCCCCTGGACAAGCTTCTGTTCGGGTGAAAAAGAAACTATGTGTCCTGAGCCAATATGACAACAACGTTAATCCGTTATTATCGCTGCCATAAGGTTGAGAAAAGACTATCACTACATCAATTACTGCAATATGCCTAATTGAAATCTGTGTTAGCCCACGATAGCCAACAGTTCCCTTGTGGCCTGACTCTCGTTATGGTGGGACTCCATATCTTCAGAGACAAATTCTCTTCAGACACCAAATACCAGCAATAACCAAGCCAAATCCCGGATACAACTAAAACACTGCCAACGAATCAAGGACCTATAAGACAAGAATATCAATCCATAGGAATCAGAAATCACACCTTGATCACATTTTGTTAATAAAACCGACACAAAGCCAATTTTATAAGAAGATAAATATCTTTGAATGCTGGTTTGAAACCAGCGAAGAGTTACTACCTGAATCTACTGACAGAAGAACAAAAATATTCTGTTAGATCTGCTTTTATTTAAGCACGATTGAAGGGAAAGGCCAATACGTCATTCAAAAATTCTTTAGCATCGATAAATTGAATTAATCGATCTATACCTAGCGCAACGCCTGAACAATCTGGCAACCCGGCATACAGTGCATCGATTAAGCGTTGATCAATTACAACGGATCCAGCACCTTGCGCCTCTCGCCTATTTTGCTCTTTCTGAAAACGGCTCAGTTGTTCTTCCGCGTTGGCAAGCTCATGAAATCCATTCGCCAGCTCTCTGCCTTCTACATACAATTCAAACCTTTCTGCAACCTGCTCATTCTGGGGCGCAATTCGGGCCAGAGCACATTGAGAAGCTGGGTATTCATAAACAAAACACAAGCGCCCCTCCCCCAACCTGGGTTGAATCCGGTGTGACATTAAAAAATCCAGGTAGAGATCCCTGTCATCCTGATCATGAACAGGTATTGAAAATCCGGCTTGTTGAGCCAATTGCTGTAATTCATCCAGTCTTGCCGTTAATGGATCGATTCCGACATAACGTTGAAACGCCTCCTGGTATGTCAGATATTCCGGTGCGTTCAATTCACGGTTTATAAGCATCATTACGAGCTCGGCGACTTCTTTCATCAACTCTCGGTAATCCATTCCAACGCGATACCATTCCAGCATGGTAAATTCAGGATTATGCTGAGCACCCAACTCCGATTGACGAAACACATGACACAATTGATAAATTGAACCACTCCCTGCGGCTAACAATCGCTTCATATGAAATTCAGGCGATGTAATTAAGAACAAATCTTGCCCCGATGATGCTTCACCTTGATGAAAAACAGTATTGAAACTGTGAATATTGGGATCAGTGGTCGCAGCGATTGATAAGCTTGGAGTATCGACTTCCAGTACATCGCGTTGCGCAAAGAATTCACGAATCGACTGATAAAGCCTGGCACGCAATCGTAAGGAATCAAAGCCGGCTTTTGGCTGCCAGCTTTGATTTTCTGAAGAGTGATCCATGTAGAAATAGAAGAGCGTAAACGACGGGTACGGTCGTTGGATTATTCCTTAACGCGACCCACGTACTCGCCAGTTCGTGTATCGACTTTAATAACTTCGCCCTGCTCAACAAAAAGCGGGACTTTTACTACCGCACCTGTTTCCAGGGTCGCGGGTTTGCCTCCACCACTGGCGGTGTCGCCTCGCACACCGGGATCTGTTTCGGTAATCTGTAATTCTACAAAATTAGGTGGCACCACGGCGATGAGGTCGTTATTCCACAAGGTCACCGTGCACATATCCTGTTCTTTTAACCATTTTGCGGCATCGGCAATAGCGTCTTTATTGGCAGCGAGCTGTTCATAGGTTTCAGGGTGCATAAAATGCCACTGCTCGCCATCGTTATAGAGGTACTGCATTTCGGTGTCCATAACATCGGCTGACTCGACAGATTCGCCAGATTTATAAGTACGTTCTACAACGCGTCCGGTCAGAAGATTCCTGACTTTAACACGCGCAAACGCCTGTCCTTTACCGGGTTTAACAAAGTCAACATCCACAACAGCACAGGGTGCCGAGTCAATCATCAGTTTCATGCCGGAGCGTAAATCATTGGTAGTATATGTAGCCATTTGGTCCTCGATTTGGGAACATAGTCGCAAATAATTACTGAAAGGTACTGCCTTCCAAAAAAGACGCCTATGATACCGCTATCCGTGCCAATTTTGCAGGGTTATGACTGGAAAAATAGTCTGTCTCAAGCTATTAGAGACCCTGATCAACTCTTGAGAATCCTGGAATTACCGGACCAATTGCTGCCAAACGCAATAAGCGCTGCCAAATCCTTCCCGCTACGGGTTCCACTCAGTTATATCAATCGTATAAAAAAGGGCGATCCCGACGATCCCTTACTACGACAAATCCTGCCATTAGGCGATGAACTCGAAAATGCACCAGGTTACAGTCATGACCCGGTTGGCGACCTGAAAGCACAACAGGCACCGGGACTGTTACACAAGTACCATGGACGGGCATTACTGGTCACAACCGGCGCCTGTGGTATCCACTGCCGCTACTGTTTTCGGCGTAATTACCCCTATACGGACTCAAACCCATTGCAGACCAACTGGTCAGCAGTAATAGACTATTTAGAGAAAAATGCTGAGATTAACGAAATAATCTTAAGTGGCGGTGATCCACTTTCCCTCTCTGATCATCGCCTGGCAAACCTGGTTAGCGATCTGGAACAAATAGCACATCTTAGAACATTACGCATCCACACGCGCCTGCCCATAGTGTTACCACAGCGCGTCAATCCGGATTTATTACAATGGATCGCAGCAACGCGATTTAACGTCGTCCTGGTCGTACATGTTAATCATGCCAATGAGATTGACGATGACGTCAAGTGTGCCATGGCGGCGATAAAGAAAACGCAAGCAAGCATACTCAACCAGTCAGTTCTCTTAAAAGGTGTTAACGACAGCACCAAGGCATTGCACCAGTTAAGTCACGCCCTGTTCGATGCGCATATTCTTCCCTACTATCTGCATCAACTGGATAAAGTAAGTGGCGCAGCGCATTTTGCCGTTCCCGACCAATCCGCCTGTCACTTTATTGATGAACTTCGCCAACAATTACCTGGTTACCTGGTTCCTCGATTGGTGAGGGAAGTGTCGGGCAAACCCAATAAAACACCCCTGCTATAGACAAAGAGCTCAACAACGCTTTGCGGGTTTAGCCTCAGTACATTGTATTGCGATGCCCTGGTAAATTTGTCACCATGTGTTCACATAACAGCGACTATAATTACATAAATACCTGAGAAATCAGGAATTCATTAAAGTTTATAACAAAAAATGTCGTAATATCCGTAAGATACGACGTGTTGCGCATAGCAAATCCCGAGTTTAAGACCAGACGCCAAAGCCGGTGGGGGCCTGTATGAATGACCCGCGGTCGACGCTGGGCAATGCACGCAACGCCTTGTTTTAAAAAATTTTAACTGAAGATATCAAAGTGCACGAAACCTGGTTCCAATGTCAGGATTTGGCAGATTTGCGTAAATCGCATACAAATAATCGATGGTTACAACCAGACCAAAAGGCTTATTAAATATTCCGGACTTAGCGGCGCCTGCTTCGGACAGCTTTGATATGCGCCCGCGGAAAATCGACGCATGGTTACAGGAATTACCCATGGGTGATACCGGCGAGTGCGCGCGACGTATTTATCACGTCCTCAAAGAAACCAATCGTTTGAATATCCCGGCCAGAGACCGCTGGCGACTGCTAGAATTATTAACACCCCACATCCACGATATTGCTGGCAGTCTTTCGCGTCATTACGCCAACCAGATTTTACCGATTGCAGAAAAAGACCTGAAAATCGCCACAATATGTATGGAGCTTTATAGTGAGCTGGCGCTTGGCTACAAGATTCTCATTGACCAGGTTTGGACCAAAAAACTGAATTTATTAAACACCAGGTCTACCGTGGGAATGATTTGCCGAGCGATGTATTACTTGTATCAGATCCTGTTAACAGCTTACGAAATTTATACCGACCCGCCATCAAATACCTGGTTGCACATTCACCAGCTTTATTTATATGCAGAAGACAATCAACTGACTCATATCGTGCCTCGTGACATTGATGCCAGAGGACCAATACCTCGCATCAGCATTGGCGAAATATACATCGACATTGTCTTATTGGGACTATTGTCCCCTTTTCGCCTGCGCCAGCCAGATACAAAGAAAGTGGTCAAAGCGCTGGGAGATTGGAGCAAACTTTGCAAGATTTTACCCGCGGAACAATATGAAGAAAAAACTGGACACGTTTTAATCAAGCAAAACAATGATTACGCACCCGGATACTACTTTGTGGACACTACAATTAACCATGTCTATACGCGAACGCTGGATTCTACTGCGCTGGTAGATCACATTAGCGATCTGGTGGTTAGCCAGCCCTCGCGAATAGATCAGAATACCAGTATCTACGACCTGCCAGCGGACGTCATTCGACTGCTTATTATTACCTGGGGTGGCAAATCAAAACGCCTGTTCTCACGAACAACGAAGGATAATCAACTGACCGTCAGCGTTGGCATTAATGCCACTCATTTCATGATCAGCAATATGCAGAAACTGCATACGATTTTGGCTGAAAAAGGCACCTACGCCTCATTAATCCAGTCTGTGGCAGCTGACCAGGTACCCGATTTCGGTGAATTACTGGACAAGGATGACCTTCGTTTTGATTCAGGTGCTCACTTTGATACCGCGCCACTGTTTGGCATCAGCAGTATTGATAGTGCAGGTTCTGACATCTGGGATGATGATTTTACCAATAAAAAACTGGGAGACAGTTATAACCTGAAACTCTGGCAACAAGGCAAAGCAGCCCTCACACCGGCGGACAAGTCTTTTCATGCTGTGCACTGTAACAACATTAATGAAAGTGCTAACGGCTATTGCCTGTTTGGCAATTTAAAAGAAGAGGCGAATCCCACCAAGGTTCAGGTTGGAGAACTCATTGGTATTCGCAATGATAAAGTCAAAAAAGAAGAAGCAATCGATATTGGAATTATTCGGCGCCTGAAAAACACTGACAAAGGTATTGAATTTGGTATCCAGAAAATTGCGCCATCTGCAGATGCTGTGGCAATTTGCCTGTATCACCAGCGCAATATACAGGGTAAATTTCAACGCGCTCTGCTATTGCCACCGATGAAGCCGCGCCACCAACCTGTCACACTCATTGCCGGAAAATCATTTAAAGTTGGCGAAGATATACTCGTCAACAAACTTGGCTTTAAAATTAAAATTCATCTAACCAAGATTATTGAAACTACAGGCGAATTTAACCAATTTGAGTTTAATGTACAAAAAGTCATCGGTCTGGTTTCTGATCAGCAAGCAGAGCCCGCCAAAAATTTTGATTCAGTATGGACACTCATATAATCTTGATCCAGTCCATCGAATGAATAGCTAAACAAACTAAGAATGAAAAAACATAACGGTACATCAGGAGTAAATTGTGGATAAAGAAAAGGTCATCCACCTTCTCATTCTCGTCGAATCATCCCATGATGCGGAAGTACTGGCGAGCACCTTCCGTAATGCGGGTTATGCGGTGCGCTCCAAACATGTGGAAGATGAGGAAGATTTGTTAGCCGCTATCCAGGAAAAAGGCTGGGATCTGCTGATTGCCGCACCCCAGGTAGGCGACTATACATCGGTTAAAGCCATGGAATGTATAAAGGCGGCCGGAAAAGATATTCCCTGTATCGTGTTTGGCCCTATCAACGACAATCAGGTGATTCTGGAAAATATGCGTAATGGGGCTGCCTTTTGTGTACCCGCCGAAGAGCAGGAACTGTTTCAGATTGTTGTCGAAAGGGAGTTCAATAATTTACGTGAACGCAGAAACCAGCGTGAAACCAAGTCCATGTTGGTGGAAAGCGAAAAACGTAACCGAGCGCTCATCGAAAGCTCCAAAGATGCCATCGCCTATATCCACGAGGGCATGCACATTTATGTCAATCAAAGTTACCTGGAGTTGTTTGGCTACGATGACATAGAAGAAGTTGAAGTTATACCTATCATGGACATGATAGCTTCAGAACACCAGCAAGCTTTCAAGGAATTACTCCGCACGTTAAGCAAGGGAGAAACACCCCACGAACAATTCGAATTCAATGCACAACGGCATGACGGCGAACAGTTTAATGCGACCATGTCATTTTCGTCCGCCAGCATTGAAGGCGAACCCTGTACCCAGGTGATCATCCATCAACAGGGTGATAACCGTGAGCTTGAAGCTCAACTCGAGCAAATGAAAAAACAGGATTTATTAACCGGTCTGTACAATGGACAGTTTTTCATGGAAGAGCTGGAAGATGCGTTAAAAAATGCATCAAAAGGTCAGGGTGACTCCGTACTGGTGTCACTGGAGCCGGATGATTTCAAAAAAATCAAGGACTCACTTGGTATCGCGGGAAGTGACATTGTAATTACGGACATGGCGAACTTGCTGAAGGAAAATCTGGGTAGCTATGCAATCATTGCACGCTTTGCGGACACGGTTTTTACTGCCTTATTCTCTCAACTGCCTATAGAACAAATCCAGAAAACCATGGAGAAAGTTCGCAAGCTTTTTGAACAGCATATTTTCGAGGTTGAAGGAAAGACCGTAACGACAACCTGTAGTATTGGTATCAATCCGGTTACTGAAACCTCTCCTGATGCAAGAACATTAATGAGTCAGGTTGAAGCCGCTTGCGGCATGGCTAAAAGCCAGGGTGGCAACCAGATTCATGTTCACACTATCGCCGACCAGCTCGCCAGCCTGGAAGAAGATAGAGCCTGGGTTGAACGCATTAAGCTGGCACTGAAGAACAATGACTTTGTTTTGCATTACCAGCCTATCGTGAGTCTGCACGCGGAGCCCGGCGAACGTTACGAAGTACTGTTACGTATGAAAGGCAGTGATGGAAATCTGATTGAACCGGCTGAATTCATTGGCCCGGCAGAAAACGCCAAGTTGATGGCTGAAGTGGACAAATGGGTCATGAAAAACACGGCTAAAGCCGCTTTGGAAAAACGCCGTGACGGAAAGGAAATCCAGTTTTTCGTTAAACTGGCATCCGATAGCGTGGCTGACATGACGCTATTAACCTGGATCAGCAAGCTGTTAAAAGCGTCCCGTTTGCATGGCAACAGCTTTGTTTTCCAGGTCACCGAACAAACGCTACTCCACAATTTAAAATCCACCAAAACACTGGCTCAGGGATTAAAACAACTGCATTGCATGGTGGCGCTAACTCATGTCAGCAATGATCCCAATGTAAACAAACATATTCCCAGTTTGGGACTGGATTATATCAAAATATCCGGCGACCATATTCAAACACTAACCACCAGTGATAATGCGCAGGAAGCCGTAAAAGATATTGCCGCTATGGCGCAGGAAGGCAACACGCATACAATTGCGGAACATGTTCAGGATCCCACTTGCCTGGCGATACTATGGCAACACGGCGTGAACTTCATTCAGGGGCACTACTTGCAGAAGCCGGATGAGACAATGAACTATGATTTCACTGCCGAAGACTAGGCTGGCAAGCTTTACGAAACATAAAAAAACCGGGCTCGTACCCGGTTTTTTATATACGCAAATTTTACGACTAACAAGATTTAGTTTTATGATATCGACTGTTTCAGCGCAGCGATACGTTCATCCAGGGGTGGATGTGACATAAACAGGCGCTTGATACCCGAACCTAATCCACCGCTAATTCCAAACGCCGCCAGTTGATCTGGCAAATGAGGCTGGTTAACAGAACCTTTCAATCGTTCCAGTGCAGCAATCATTTTCTCGCGACTGGCGAGATGGGCACCGCCCGCATCAGCTCGAAATTCACGTCGACGACTGAACCACATAACAATCATACTGGCCAGGATACCTAATACTATTTCCGCAATGATGGCGGTTATCCAGAAAGCCGGACCATGTCCTCGCTCTACTTTAAATACTACACGATCAACAACGTGTCCGATAACACGGGACAGGAAAATCACAAAAGTATTCACCACTCCCTGTATTAACGCCAGTGTTACCATATCCCCATTGGCAACATGACTAACCTCGTGACCCAGTACCGCTTCGGCTTCCTCTTGAGTCATGTGCCGTAACAAGCCAGTACTCACCGCTACCAGGGCGTTGTTGCGTGACATGCCTGTCGCAAACGCATTGACATCCGGCGCATCATAAATGGCCACTTCCGGCATACCAATGCCAGCCAGTTGCGCCTGACGATTTACCGTGCTCACCAGCCATTGTTCCGTGGAATTTGCGGGTGACTCAATTACTCGTGCTCCGGTAAAACGTTTTGCTGTCCATTTGGATATCGCCAGGGAAATGAAAGAACCGCCAAAGCCAAACACGGCGGCAAAAATTAACAGGCTATTGATATCCAGGTCGA
>NZ_CDLKIE010000254.1:0-6106 GCF_975902315.1 Kaarinaea lacus
CCAAAGCTGCCAGATTGCTTAACATGACGCCGCGGCAGATTGCTTATCGCATTCAAACATTAAAAATTAAAATGCGTCGCATCTAAACAGTTTCTTGCTCCTGCTCTCCTGCAATTGACAAAGCGCGATCTTGTGATGTCATGTCAGTTGGTATTGTGATCTACACCAGATCGTCATGTGTTGCAAGCACGTTTATTATTTCCGTTTTATTTTGTAAATCTGCTTTGTTCCTAATCCTACAATTCCCAATTTTTGCACTGTTCGTTTTGCAACAAAACCGCGTTGCAAAATCTCCTCTTTCAATAAATATCAAATACTTATAACGCAAAATTTTTTAGGCACAGGCGTTGCACTTAGAGCTGTTAGAGAAAAAGTTGATAGCAAATAAACGCCATACAGTTAAGCAATGGCTTTATTAATCAAACAACTTGTGAGTGAGCAGTCTCACACGAGAACAAGACAAATACAGAATTTCTAATACTCAGGAGATGATTATGGAGTTGACTGTTTTAGGGCAAGACAACGAACAGACGGAAGTCAAAAGCGGTTGTAGTGCAGGTTCCTGCGGAAGTACTGACGACCAGCTAAGCCACTTGCCGGAAGAGATTCGTCAGAAAGTACATAACCATCCATGTTATTCAGAAGATGCACATCACTACTTTGCCCGCATGCATGTGGCTGTAGCACCAGCGTGTAATATTCAATGTCACTATTGTAATCGTAAATATGACTGTGCTAACGAGTCACGTCCTGGTGTGGTATCAGAGCTGTTGACGCCTGATCAGGCGGTGAAAAAAACCAAGGCAGTTGCGGCTAATATTCCCCAAATGACAGTGTTGGGTATCGCAGGCCCTGGTGATCCATTGGCAAATCCGGAGCGCACGTTCGAAACCTTCCGCCGCCTGTCTGCTGAAGCGCCCGATATCAAATTGTGCGTATCAACTAACGGACTTGCTTTACCAGCTGCAGTGGATGAATTAGCGAAACACAATATCGATCACGTCACGATTACTATTAACACCGTAGACCCGGAAATCGGCGCCAAAATTTATCCATGGGTGTTCTGGAACAATCGGCGTATTCATGGCGCAAAAGGTGCCAAAATTCTTATTGAGCAACAACAAAAAGGCTTAGAGATGCTGGTAGAGCGCGGCATCCTGGTGAAAGTTAACTCAGTCATGATTCCCGGGATCAATGATGTGCATTTACAGGAAGTGAGTCGAATCGTCAAAGAAAAAGGCGCTTTCCTGCATAACGTTATGCCGCTTATTGCAGAAGCAGAGCATGGCACTTTTTATGGCGTGATGGGACAACGGGGTCCCAACTCAAAAGAATTGCAGGCATTACAGGATGCCTGTGCCGGTGATATGAACATGATGCGTCATTGTCGTCAGTGTCGTGCAGATGCTGTTGGTCTGTTAGGTGAAGATCGTGGTGCGGAATTCACTCTGGACAAGATCGAAGATATGGAAATTGACTACGATGCTGCCATGGTAAAAAGGGCCAGAGTTCATGAGGCCATTGCGCAGGAACTGGAGTCCAAGCAGGCAGCGAAGCAGGAACAGGAGATCGTTACCGTTCAATTTGGCGAACAGGCAAAACAATATCGTCCTGTACTGATGGCAGTGGCTACTACCGGCGGGGGTGTTATCAATCAGCACTTTGGCCACGCCAAAGAGTTCCTGGTTTATGAAGCGTCTACAGAAGGAGTGCGTTTCATCGGTCACCGCAAAACAGACTTGTATTGTGAAGGTGGTGACACTTGTGGTGATGGTGAGTCAGTGTTGGCCAAAACCATTAAAGCACTGGATGGATGTGAGGCGGTGCTTTGTTCCAAGATTGGCTACGAACCCTGGAGCCAACTGGAGGAAGCCGGTATCCAGCCTAATGGTGAACATGCCATGGAAGCCATCGAAGATGGCGTGTTAGCGGTATACAAGGAAATGATTGAAAACGGCCAGCTGGAAGAAGATCTGGTGGTAGCAGAAAAAGCGTCGGCATAACTGGAGGCTAATATGGCATTAAAGATTATTGAAACATGCGTAAATTGCTGGGCGTGCGAACCTTTATGTCCCAGTAATGCAATCTATGAAGCAAAACCGCACTTTTTAATTGATGCAAAGAAATGTACTGAATGCGAAGGTGACTACGCAGATACGCAGTGCGCAAGTATCTGCCCGATTGAAGGGGCGATCCTGAACAGTTTTGGAGAAGCTGTAAATGCGCCAGGTTCATTGACTGGTATTCCACCGGAAAAGATGGCGCAGGCTATGGCTGAGCTGCAAGCGCACTAAATTTGGTATTGCAAGCGTTTTTTTAATGAGAGGTGTCGTGATGATTAAAACAAATGCAGAAAACATGTGGCTAGAGCTGGATGTGGTAGAGGAAAAGCATGCAGCCAGGATTTCCGTTGGCCCATGGATAAGTAAAGGCAGGAATTTTTTTCGACACTTGTTTCGACTCTTTAGAGTAGCGCCAGGCAAAGTCACTGCCGGTATTATTTCTACATTTATTATAAATGATGAACAAAAATCAAAGGATGCCAAAAGAAACATCAAAGATGAGTTTTATTTTAGAAAGTTTGAAGCTCGTAGAAATATACCGCACAGAACCTGGAAACGTCACAGCGCGCTTTTGCATTACCATCAACAGCAAACCCGACAACAGCAAGTCAAAGCGCTTAGTCCTGGCCATGAAAGTGATTTTCAGGCAGAAGCGGTAACGGAAGCTGAGCGGCAAGCTGCGCTTAATATAGATACCCCAGCGGTTAATAATTTGCGCCTAAGTTTTCGTGTTAAGTCAATCAGGCTATTACCAATTTGGGCTTCCGCGCTAAGCGATTTATCTCTCATTGAAGATGATCTCAGTTCTTTACGCTTTTATATAGAAAGCAGCCCTGATGCAATCAACATAGGTAAGGCGGCTTAATAAATTTCATCACAATTATCATCGCAATAATGGTTGACGTTATTTTTTACGAAAAGCCCGGGTGTATCAATAACACCAGGCAAAAAAAGCTCCTGACAGAGGCGGGCCACAATTTGGATGAAAGAAACTTATTAGTAGAACCATGGACCGCGGCTAAGTTACTGGCTTTTTTTAATAACTTGCCAGTAAACGCCTGGTTTAATCAGAGTGCGCCAACTGTTAAGTCAGGAAAAGTTGATCCTGACATGTTAACGGCTGAACAGGCGATTCAGTGCATGCTTGCTGATCCAATATTGATTCGGCGGCCCTTGATGGAGGTTGGCGACAGGAAAATTGTTGGTTTTGAAGCAGAACAGGTGAGTGAACTGCTAAAGCCTGGATCGGCCTTAGACAACACATTGGAGATCTGCCCCAAACAACATTCACATTCACCTTGTGGTACTCAATAGCGAGTAGGCTCATGACTAGCAAAGACATTTTAGATGTCAGTAAGACGCGAGATGCAGTGGCGTTATCTGATCGAGTCTACTGGGTCGGGGCCCTGGATCCAACGTTAAGAAACTTCGATATTATTCTTAAGACTGCCAACGGGACTACCTATAATTCATATCTGGTACGTGGCAGCGATGGTGTTGCCGTAATTGATACCGTAAAGGAGCAGTTCGCAGAAGAATTTTTTACACGGCTGGAGTCGGTCGCTGATTATAGTGAGATCAAAATTATCGTCCTTAACCATCTGGAACCGGACCATAGTGGTGCGTTACCAGAGCTAATGAAACGGGCGCCGCAAGCAAGATTATACATTTCCGTAAAAGCTCAGCTTATGCTCAAAGCATTGCTAAAACAGGATGGGCTGAATTTCGAAACCGTGACAACGGATGATTGTGTGAGCCTGGGAGACAGGACTTTACGCTTTTTGCATACGCCGTATTTGCATTGGCCAGATACGCAATGTACCTATCTGGAAGAAGAGCAGATGTTGTTTTCCGGTGATGTGTTCGGCTGCCATTATTGTGATAGTCGCCTGTTCAATGACAAAGTTGGCGACTTTCGTTTTTCATTCGAATACTACTATGCACACATAATGCGCCCTTTCAAGCAGTATGTGCGGGAAGCGTTGGAACTAATAGAGCCACTTGGTATTAATGTTATTGCTCCCACTCATGGCCCGATATTAAGAGATAAGCCGCGAGATTATGTGCGGCGATTCAGAGAACTGGCTAGCTCCGGCTTACAGAACGAACTTGAAGAAGATGAAAAAAGCCTGTTGATATTTTATATCAGTTCTTATGGTAATACGGCGCGTATGGCAGGCGCTATCTATTCCGGGGCATGTAGTGAGGATGGGGTACGAGTGTCTCTCTATGATCTGGAAGGCAGTGATATTGCGTCATTCATTGATCTCATTGAAGAAGCCGATGGTATCGTGTTTGGTTCGCCCACAATCAATGGTGACGCTGTTAAGCCTGTCTGGGATTTACTGTCATCACTTGCGGTTATTAAAACTATCGGAAAACTGGGTGCAGCCTTTGGGTCTTTTGGCTGGAGTGGCGAAGCCGTTGGGATGATGGAAGACCGTATGCGTGGATTGAAATTTCGATTACCGGTTCCTGGCGTAAAAATAAAATTGATTCCCACAGAAGAAGAATTAGAAAACTGCCAGGAGTTTGGTAAAAAGATAAGTAAAGCTCTTAAGGGAGAGTTGGAAACCAGGGTGGTTACATTCGAGCAAGTGATGAATTCAGATCATCACTATGCCGGTTGAGGAATTTTATTAATACAACAGAAATTGTTATTTCAAGGAGCAAAAAATGGCAAAAGCAAACTTAACATTCAAAGATATTGATTTAACAGTTAACGTGCCCGCCGGCGTACGAGTTATCGAAATATCTGAAAAAGTAGGATCAGGCATAGTATACGGCTGTCGCGAAGGCGATTGTGGCACCTGCATGATGAAGGTGGAAGACGGCTGGGAAAACCTGTCCACGCCTTCTGTTATCGAGGACAAGGTACTGAAGGACAACCTGGCCGGAAGGCATTACCGTTTGGCATGCCAGGCGCAGGTTATTGGTGATGTGACCGTTAGCCCGGCTTAGTAAGCTAATCCTGTAATCATGCAGTAAGCAACATTTGGAGAAGTGTTATGGCAAATATTACCTTCGTAAATCCGGAATATAAGAACAAGACAGTGTACGCCACTGCCGGTAGTCATACCGAAACCGTCTTGAAAATCGCCAAGGAAAACAAGATTCCTATCGATTTCAACTGTCAGGATGGCGAGTGCGGTACCTGTTTAATCAAAGTGAGTCGTTTAAGTGATAAAGGGGCTATGGGTGGACCGTTAACAGAAAAGGAAAAAGGTGTGCTCAAGGAACTGGGTAAAATCACTAACGAAGAGATAGAAAAGATGTTAGTGGATGACTTGCCGACTTCATGGCGCCTGGCCTGCCAAATTATCGCAAGGGATGAAGATTTGCTAGTGGAGTATGGTGTGTAATGCAAGCGAGTATGGAAATGAGGCAAGTTAGTACTCAGTGCAGTTCAAAGGCGGACAAGGAGGCCGTCTTTGAGCAACTGATGGCTATGGGTGGTCAGCATCAAAACGATTTTTATCTGGCACGTATATTTTCGTCATGGGTGGCGGAAGAAGGTGTGCTGCCAGCTCGCCTGGGGCTCAGTGTTGAGAACTTTCAGAACCTGGTGGCAAGGCACTTTGCCGATCACCAGCTATTAGCCAGTGTAAATAACAAAGCTGAATTTGAAAAGGAGCGTATTCCGGAGTGGGAAGACCTGGTGGGATTAATGCTCGAGTTTCGTGCCAGCAATGATGTGTCTGAAGAATGGGTTGCACAGATTGTAGCAGCGGCATGTATGGGATTCGATCATCTATGGCAAGACCTGGGATTATGGTCGAGAGGTGAATTGACTGAAATACTAAGCTTGAATTTTCCTGAACTGGCCAGGCGCAATGATAAGGATATGAAGTGGAAGAAGTTTCTCTATAAGCAGTTATGTGCTCGTGATGGCACCTATGTATGTCGCGCGCCATCCTGTGATGTGTGTGCTGATTATAACGTCTGTTTTGGCCCCGAAGAGTAATGCGATATGGAAGCCGTATTACAGCGTCATCCGACAGAGTCCGTTGAAAAAAAAGCCGTGGCCGCTTACCTGGGGCTGG
>NZ_CDLKIE010000255.1:0-11242 GCF_975902315.1 Kaarinaea lacus
ACCGCCACCGCCTTCGACAGTGGTCGTTGTTGAATTGTTTAAAATTGAATTGTTATCAATATCAATATTTGATCCAGCTATTCCCTGTACAAAAATTCCACCAGGGTTATTACCACTGGTATCATGATTATTGGCGATCGTGGAATTGTGAATTTTAAATTCACCATCGACATCGGCGGCATAAATTCCTGTCGCATCACCGTCCGTGATAGAAACATTGTTAATATAAGGCAGCACGTTATTAACATAAATTGTGCCGTTGGACGGATTTTTACTGAAACTCAGTCCGCCACCGGATTCGAGGTTAACATACTCAAGAATAGAACCACTCTGATAGACACCATTGTTAAACGTTGCTGATCCAAAAGCGGGATTCCAGAATTCAATAAAACGCCATTGTCCCGTAGGACTAAAAGATTTAAAAGTAATTGGATTATCAGCCAAACCACGGGCAATCAGCGTTCCCTCCACGCGAAGGGCAATAGGCCCATCAAACTCGACGATCACGCCCGGTTCTATAGTGAGTGTCACGCCACCAACGACGCTGATGTCATTAATTGGAGTGTTAACGTCAGGAGCCCTAATGATCCAGGGATTACCACTGGCGGTCCAAGTTGTATCCTGGCTAATTGTCGCGCTGACAACATCGGCGAAAGAATTTGTAGAGACAACCAATAAAACGACGGCAATGAAAATACGACGCAGATACTGATGAAACATGCTTTTGAAATTCCTGAATTAACCTTTGTGAAAACAGCCAGTGATGGAGGCTTGATAAACGATCCTTCGTTATGCACATTCGCTGATGCAAATAAACTTGAATGGTCGCCAATCAGGCAGTGAATAGTCGAATGAAGTACGTACGTATAGATTAAACCAAATTCCCCACTGCGTGGCTACTAAAATTTTATATAGGTCCCATAATATCAATCACATATATAGGAAAATTTATACAGCACTAACGAGTATACGAATCTAAGCTTTCTATATTAACGACTCAACTACGTAGTGTGCGCCGGCAGCAATTCTACGCTGGCGATCCCACACGAATGACTGATCTAATTGGCGGTCATTCCTGGATATTAATCCAGCGAAAACATCACATTTTACGAACAAGCTTCTATAGTAAGTACCAATAAGCATATTGCGCTATTGAAAAACTTCACAACTGACGCTAATTACGTATATAATACAATAAGTTACAAATTTTTCTTAACGTATTTTCATGATCACGCACAGTAATGACACCTGGGATAATCAGTTCCTGTCAAAGCATCCCGCTTTCTGGCCTCTCATTCCCTTTGCACAGGCATTCACCCAGTCGCATGCTGACTGGCCAAATTTGCAGGCGTATCAGCACTATTTTGAAGCCGGTACCGGTGAAAGATGCTCTGCAAACGCTATGCCGTTACGGTTTGTTGAACAAGGTCACAAATCAGCGCGATTTGAAGATGGTTACGAACCACGCATTTATTTAAAAGGGGAAATTCAAACCCGACAACACAACTGGCATGACTTTTTTCAAGTGATGGTCTGGCGCATGATGCCAAATACCAAAACGATCATTAACCAACTGCATTACCAGGCGCTAAAACAGCGGGCCAATACCACCCCTGATCAACGGCTGCGTGGCTCGATGGAAAATGCGCTCACACAGTTTGATGAATGCGGCGCCGTAATTTTGTCATCCCGACCGGAATTGTTGAAACTGGTTCGTAACTTTCAATGGAAGACGCTTTTTTGGCAACATCGCAGTGAAGTTAATCAACACCTCAAGTGCATCGTATTCGGGCACGCCATGTATGAAAAAGCGCTCAATCCGTATATCGGAATGACAGCACACAGCATTCTACTGACCGTTGATCAGGCGCTTCTTGAGCAAACAACGGAAGTCCTCGTTTCTGAAACTGACGACCGGTTAACACATTTATTTTTAGCCGGGCACGTGATTACATCACCCCAGGATTTTTCGCCATTTCCTTTGTTGGGTATGCCGGGATGGGATACGACAAATGATGAAGAATCGTACTATGACAACACAAATTATTTCCGCCCTGGCAGACGCCATAAAACCTGGTTCACTGTTTTATAATCCCACGCCCCACCGATAGATGTTCTGTGATTGCATTCACAGCAACTATTCCTGAATCCATTTTAATTACAGGTATACAACAATACTATTTATTCTCCACAGGCAAAGGGATATTTGTAATGATACTGAATAAACTTCGGTCACTAGAAGCTGGCTATTTGTGGCAACAAATTTACAAACAGGCGCAGAAATTTCCAAACCTGTATGCAGCACTGGTTCTCTTCGTAGCACTTATCGGGTTTGCCTATCTTCTATTATTTCCCACGTTGATGCTCATGGGTATGTGGACGCTTGGCGCTTATGTCATCACAGGTTATACGTTTGGGGATATTTTCCATCTGGCAATTTGGGCATGCATCACCGGCATTTCAGCAATCAATACGATTTACCTGGTAAAAATTAAATTCCGTGACACAGAAGGTATTCCCCTGGAGCCTCAGTTTGCCGGTAATCTCCACAGCCTGCTCAACAGTTTCAGTCATGAAGCGCGCATTCCTCGAATTGACAACATTGTCGTTAGCGAACAGCTCTCAATCGACCTCGTCAAAACACCAGTGGCACCTGTACCTTTGTGGTCTAAAAATACTTTGGTGATTGGCCTGCCGCTGATGCAATGCCTCTCGCCTGATTATTTCAAGTGCGCTGTAATACGCAAATTATTGCAATATACCAAGCATCGTCACTGGCTGATCAAATGGTTGCACCAGCTACGCAACGTTTGGATGTTATATCTGAATATGTTGTCAGCTAATGTTACAACCAGCAATTTTGCACTGGCTATTTTCTTTCATTTTTACGCGCCACTCTATCGAGACCTTGCCACCCCTATCGCCCATCGAAACGAACTCGAAGCTGATCTTGATTCTTTACAATATATAAATGATGAAGATTTACTGCAAACCATCGAAACCATCATTGTGGCAAAAATTTACCTCGATCAACAATACTGGCCGAAGCTTGAAAAACTCCTCAAGGAAAACCAGGATAACTCAGTCGAGCCATATTCCAATCTGGAAAACGTATTAAAATCCGGTTTAACGACAAAAAATACCAAGCGCTGGCTTGACTCAATATACCGAGATGAATCACATAAAATGAAAGCAATCCCAAGCCTGCGGGCACGAATGTATAACATTGGTCGAAGTAGAATCCGTATTCCTGAAAGAATAGAAGCGACCGCAGCCAATGCTTACCTGGACAAGGATTACGCTTATTTTATCAATGGTGCAAACCACCTCTGGATGCGACGT
Source organism: Kaarinaea lacus (assembly GCF_975902315.1). Lineage (NCBI taxonomy): Bacteria > Bacillati > Cyanobacteriota > Cyanophyceae > Nostocales > Nodulariaceae > Kaarinaea > Kaarinaea lacus. Next base: position 3,343 of record NZ_CDLKIE010000255.1, read on the forward strand.
AAGAATTGCGCACACCTTAATACGACCGCCAGGGACCGCAATGTGAGCGCGGAAAATAGCACTAAACCACCCTCTTCTTTTTCGACCAACGTATTTCAGTAATCAGTTTGTAAGCACTTACTCTCGGACAGGGAAGTCCCTTTTTATACCTGGCAATTATGATCATAAGTTGAATTGCCATCTATACTGACTATCATTACCCATGCGGATTTAATTTTTCTAACGCCATTATGGGAATTGATAATATGAATAGAACACTGACACTCTGTAAATCGCTCATCATATCAGTATTTATCATGTTCATTTTGGTCGCTTGCGGTGAAGAGAAGCAATCAGCAACCACCGCAGATAAATCTACGGCACCCGCAGCAGCATCAGAACAAACACAGGGCAAACCAGAAGAAGTTGAAGCACAGGCTACAGCAGAACCAATAACCGCGCCAAAGCCTGAAGCTGCCGACACACAAGCTTCGAAATCCGAACCGGTTCAAGCCGAACCTGTCCAGGAAAAAACACCCACCCAGGCGAGTACTGCACTTCAACAGGACGATATGCTGGCTTTAGCAAAAAAAAGTGGCTGCATGGCCTGTCATGCTGTTGACAGGAAAATTGTCGGACCTGCCTGGAAAGATGTCGCAAAACGTTATTCCGGAAATGCTGCTGCGAGAGACCAGCTAATTGAAAAAGTTTCAAAAGGTGGAAAAGGCAACTGGAGCGAGGTTGTAGGGTCCGCCGCAATGCCGCCTTATTACCCACGCGTTAGTAAAGAAAACATCGGCAAGTTAGTTGACTTTGTTTTGTCGCTGCCTGAGTAATTAAAAATGAACTGCCAATCTGATTTGAACGCGTGTTTATAGCAAATCAGCTTCCAGAGAATTTCATATACCCGTTCAGGCACAATTCAGCTTGAGAACCTGAATTCAGGTTCAATTCATCTTATCACCCGCAATTCATTAAAAACGTTCTAGAATTTCGTAAAACTTCCGACGGTTTTCGATTTAGCCAGCGTTAATTAATACAACGGTTACCATTTTTAACGCTAACTTTCTAAGTCAACTTACTTATTCAAAATTCCGTGAAGGAGGCTTTATGAATAACATCAATAAAGTAATGCTTGTTATTACAACTTCACTGACACTTGTTTTTTCTTCATTGGCCTTTGCTGATCACAAACGACATGCACACAAACAGAAAGAACATGTCCGATATGCAAAGGTTATACATGTTAAACCGATTTACCGAAAAGTACGGGTAGTTTATCCGGAGCAACAATGCTGGCGCGAAGAAGTAAAAAAACCAGTCACGCGACGCGTAAACCACGCTTCACCTGAGGCGGTAGTGTTGGGTGGATTTATTGGCGGAGTGATTGGCCATGAACTCGGCAAAAATAATAATCCGGAACTGGCTACCGTGGCGGGTGCTCTCATCGGTTCAACACTGGTACATAACGCCAACACGCAATACTACCGCACGGGCGAATACCGGGTTTACCAACGCCGCCATTGCCGTACTGAAAATCACTACCGAACCGAAAGACAACTCAAGGGTTATCGGGTTACCTATCGATACAGAGGTGAGTTATATACTACGCGTATGAAACATCACCCGGGAAAACGCATCCCGATTGATAGAGGTCGTTCCCATTAGAAAACGTGACCAGGTATTTGATAACCGCCAGCCGCGAGTCGGCTGGCGGAGCTGACTTATTCTATCAATTCACCTTGTTGAAACTCTCCCCCTCCGCCTCGCCTTATGTCTGGCTTTTTATGCGAACCACATCCGCGTAATGACATCATTTCAAACTGAGTGTTTTTGATTTTCGCGAACGCGAAATCTACTCCGGAGCCATGGTTGCAAAACATCCACATAAGCCAGCACAAATACCCACATTGCAGACGCAACCAAATATAACGCGTCTCTATAACGCGTAATTGCACTTAGTCACCGGCGCCAGGAAAATAATGACACATAATCAGCATCAGAATTGTGCGTCTTGCTGACAATCGCGCCATATCGAATTTATTATTTTTAATAATAATGAGCAGTGACGATATGTCTGCAAGCTGCTTTCCCAGTAAACATAAAACCGGTATCATATTGTTTTTTCAACAATCATTGCAGCACAGATCTCATATGATAAGTTTAGGCACGCTAGTTCCTACTACCTGTCGTCCGGTTCATGTAAAATTCTGGCAAGTGTTAATAAAGAATTATCTTATTCCTCATTAGGTTATTTTGATGAATTCCAACGAATTATCCCACCAGGCATCATTATTTCGCAGCGTACACTTTCGCTCAATACAGCTCGCGATATTCCTGGTTGGCCTCGCGGCCATGATTGTTTCCGGCTGGTATTTAATAGAGGGAATGCTGCACTTTGCGGGTGATGATACATCAAAACGCGTTTTCATTGCCGCGGGCATAATATTTCAGATTACGGAATCTATCTGTTTTATCTCCGCAGCCGCATTAAGCAGTAAACATCTTGCCTGGCGGCTTTCGCTTTTCCTGTTAGGTTGTATCTTGTTTTTCTTCAGTATTACCGTCATGACCCTGGCGCAAAAAGCCACCCTGCAAAGTGGTGAAAATGAAACTTCTGCTCTGAATGAACAAATTGCAGCAACAAAATCTCAAATAGCAAGCCTGGATGAAATGATTGCGGCCTACCGTTTAAATGCAGAAAAACAAAGTAAATCTATCTACGCCAATAGCCGGGAACTGGGCCAGGATTCCCTGAATCGAGCCACTGAGCTGGAGACGAAAAAATTTGATTTATCGGAGAAGCTATACACTCTCAGCAGTGCGCGGAAGCAAACATCCAGTGATTTTTTTGGTCAACTGGAGTCGATTGTCGATTACCCGGCCCTGCAGATGGAGTTTTATTTTTTAATATCGAGATCATTACTCCTGGAACTTTGCGGTATCTTTTTATTGTCGTTTGCGGCTTATTTGAAATTACCGAAACACATCCCGCATTTTGAAGCTACCAGTAGCCAGGTGACTCAACTAAGAAAAACAACTGACAGGCAACAACCGTTGTTCACTCGTAATCCGGCAAGAGAGTCAAACAGCTCCCTGGTTAATAGTGGCCATTGGGCCAGCTCGCACATTCAATCCTTAAAAAAGAAAAACGAGCCGCACGACAGCTAGCCTGAAAACGCTTCGCTTAAAAACAGTTCCCTGCGAATAATTTGGTTGCGGTTATTTTTTACCCAAAACCATTGCTGCTGTCTGGTTAGCGCAGCTCATTAATTATACATTTCCATTGTAATATCGCTTTCAGTAACAGCCCTGTTTCAGATGGAATCCCAACCAGCCACCTAATCTTCATTCCTGCTTATTTTTATAGTATTTGTGATTTTCTTATTTGCTATTCATTTCAGTCGCTTAAATAAAAATCTACCGCGTTTACTAAGCCGCTTATTGACTGGGAAAGTTTATTCTATTCAGGTATTGCTAATTTTTATTTTTAGCATAATACTAAGTTGCTAAGCAGGGTCGAGGCACTTTGAAAAAATACGAAGAAAAATCTTAATAATAAGCAAAAACTTTAAGCAGCCACATTCGATTTGCTCTCCTTAGTCACTACTAATCATTCGTATTGGTCTGCGTATTTTTTTGTCCCCCTGTTTACACCTAACCGCTGACAGACATGGAGGGGATGTCTTTTGTTTAAATGGATTTTGCGGCTACAGGATGTGTTCAAGCTTAGATTCCTATGGCTTAGTTGCTTATGGACTGTATATTGCGGATTTACATACATCTGCATTTCACCTGTCGCTAAAGCCGCGAGCAGTGTTCAATCCTTCGACACATCCATTGATTACACCATGCACCGCCTGGCAACGGAGTACAATGATCCGTCAGCGCAATACCTGGTTGGGCGGAATTACCTGAAAGGAAAATCCGTTGAAAAAAATGTACAGGAAGCGATTAAGTGGTTCGAAATGGCGGCCAAGCAAAACCATATCCGGGCCCAGTACCAGTTAGGCAAAATCTACTTATATGGCGAGGGCGTTAAGGCTAATCTAAATTACGCCCACTATTTTCTTAACAAGGCCGCTGAAAAAAATCATCTCGATTCACAATATGAATTGGGAAACTATTATCTTCAGGTGTACCCTGAAGATAATAGTTTCCCAATTCACAATATGAATTGGGAAACTATTATCTTCAGGGTACACCTGATAAACGCCAATATGCCAAAGCCATCAAATGGTTCCGGCACGCAGCAGCAAGAGACCACGTTCGATCGCTCTATATTTTGGGTAAAATGACCTATGAAGGTCTAGGTACTGATCCTGATCCTGCCGAGGCACTGCGATTGCTGAACCTGGCGGCAGAAAACGGATTGCTGGAAGCAACACACTACATCAATCGAATTGAAACGACTAATCCTGAACACCTCACATTAATTAAAAACCTCGATGAAAATCGCAATGCTGACTTATCCAAAGTTTTAGACAGCAGCACTTCCCGTGAAACTGATAAAAGCCCCAATGACTATTATCGGTTGGGATTAAGCTATCTAACCGGCGATGACGAGGAAGTACAGCTGGAAAAATCTGCACAATATTTTCAGAAAGCGGCAGACAAGCATCACGCGAAAGCCCAGTACCAGCTCGCCAAACTTTACAAACAGGGTATCGGAGTTAAACAAAACGAAAGCCTGTATCGAAAGTGGCTGGGAAAAGCAGCCAGTGCAGGTGTACAAAGCGCCGTTCGGGAGCTGGACTCATTACAGCCGCAGGAAAAAACCCAGCTGAAAAAGGCCAATCCTGCTGAGCCCAGCTTAAGCTATGCCCGTGGTTTAAATTACTTAACCGGAAATGGTGTGGCTAAAGATCCCGTAAAAGCAGCTCAGTTATTTATGGATGCTGCGATGCGCAACCACCCCAAATCCCAATATCAACTGGGCATCATGTATGTTGATGGAATCGGATTAAGCCGCGACACCGAACAAGCGAAACAATGGCTGGAAAAGGCCGCCAGTGCTGGATTGGTAGATGCACGGACTGTGCTAGACAGCCTGGCGCCAAAAAAACAAAAAACAAAAGTACTCCCCATTACATTGGCAATCAAACAACCAGAATCTGACAAGGACACCAACGGTCAACTTTTTTATCCAAAAGACTCACCAAATTCAAGCCTGATCGACAAGGCGAAACAGGGTGACACTACTGCACAATACAGACTCGGAATGAATTATCTCAAGGGGCAGGAAGGATTTCAGCGTGATATTGGGCTAGCTGTTGTCTGGCTGGAAAAGGCCGCCAACAATGGCGAGGTAAAATCACAGTATCAACTTGGCAGTTTATTTCAAAAAGGACTGGGCGTCGAAAAAAGCAATAGTACCGCTATTATGTGGTATCGCAAAGCGGCAAATCAGGGACACCGAGAAGCCAGGAAGCGTTTAGGTGGTTGCCGTATTTGTTAGAAAATTGATTGTAAAATAACACTAATAAAGGGATTTATAATGAAACGCATACTCACTGCAGGCATAATCTGCCTGTCTGGTTTGAGCTTCACGTCACAGGCGGTAGAGTTTAGTGTATTCGGTGATGTTCAGTTTGTCTCAGGTCTGGAAGATGAAAACAACTTTGCGCTTGGCTCGGTGGATATTGTTACCCAGCACAACCTCAGCGAAAAAACTTACGCCATCGTCGATTTACTTTTCGAAATCGATCAAAATCATATCGAAACCGAAGTAGAACGCCTGTCAATTAATCATACCTTTTCTGAAAAATTTGAAATTGGTGTGGGACGCTACATGAAACCCCTCGGCTTCTGGAATCATAATTTTGTCCACGGTTCATTGGCTCAACATACGGTCACTCGCCCTTTCCTCATTGAGATAGAAGAAACGGAACGTGGGTTTCTTCCCTCTCATTTAATTGGCCTGTTAATGGGCGGCGAAACAGATAACTGGACTTACCAGTTTTCGGTGGCCAACGCAGATGGTGTTGATTCTTCTGATGTCGTAGACGGTACCGGTCCAGCTTCTGTGTTTCCGCTCAATAACATGGCGCCGGGGAATGACATCACGCTTTTTTTACGAACGACCTACCGCGTCACCGATAGCATTGAACTGGGCTTTATGGCCAGTTCACATAATTATACCGAGGCCAGTGATACAGGCCTGGTTAAAACTGGCGAAGTACTTTTTGAACAGAATTTTGTTGCCCTGGATTTCAGTTATTTCGGCAACTATTTTTATACCTTTGGTGAGTATTATTACAGCCAGTACGAAGACAGTCCGGATCTGACGGGTGGTGGCTTAACGCCTAATCCTGACACGTATAATGCCACCGCCTACTATATTCAATTGGGTTACCATATCACTAATAACTTAACAATTGTCACCCGTTATGAATCACTGGAATACGACGATAATGCGACACTGTTTCTGTCGCAGGCTATAGTGCAACAGACAGAAGCACTGCTTGGTCTAAATTTACTACTGGAAGAAAGCCATGCTTTGCGATTTGAAGCAAAACAAATAGAACCGGAAGTGGGTAATTCAGAAACGGTTTATTATGCACAATGGTTTTTCTATTTGCTATGATGATAAAAAAACCGCTTTGGATAATGTCAAAGCGGTTTCGAATATTTATCCTGAATATCGTGACTTTAAATATCAGGCAGGCTGCAAGGAATACCCTCGTAATGCATGCGCAAAATCTTCCAGCACTTTAATGCCAGTCTGCTCTGCTTGAGCACACCACTCCTGGAGTTTTGCAACGCGTTTTGTCTGATTTTCTGTTGAACGCGCCCATATTTCCTTGAGCTTCTGTTTATACTGATAAACAGTTTCCAGAGTATTACTTTCACTCAGGGCTTCCTGCAATACCGCTTTCGCACGCACATCCAGTTTAATATCTTCCCTGATCATAAAACGCCTGGCTTTTTTGAAAACTTTGTTAAGATAGTTACTGGCATTTTGTCGTTCCTGTTGAATAACAGGTCGAATTACCTTACGCCCATACAGCGCCATAACATCCACTCGATTTCTCACCACTGCTTTTACTGTATCAAGGTCAACCTTTACTTTGCTGGCATCAAATTTACACTTTGGCGCGACGGTACGCACTTTGGCCAGCCTCAGTAATTGCATCATCTGGATATAAAACCAACCAATATCAAACTCCCACCATTTATTGGATAAGCGTGCTGAGGCAGCATAGGCATGGTGATTATTATGAAATTCCTCACCACCAATCAGGATGCCAACGGGCATGATATTGCGGGCAGCATCTTTCGTTTCAAAACTTCTGTAACCCCAATAGTGGCCAATACCATTGATAACACCAGCAGCCCAGAATGGAATCCATAACATTTGAACAGCAAAAACAGTAATTCCCAATGCACCAAACAGCAATACATCAATGACCGCCATCAGCGAGATGCCCAGATAAGGGTAAGGACTGTAAATGTTTCGTTCCAGCCAGTCATTGGGGGTTCCATGGCCGTAGTTGCGCATGGTTTCCTCGTTACCTGCTTCTGCGCGATACAACTCGGCGCCTTTCCATAGCACGGTTTTTAGTCCACGGGTTTGCGGACTGTGAGGATCTTCTGGTGTTTCACATTTCGCATGATGTTTTCGATGAATGGCCACCCATTGTTTGGTAACCATTCCCGTTGTCATCCATAACCAAAAGCGAAAAAAATGACTAACGATGGGATGTAAGTCCACAGAACGATGTGCCTGGTGGCGATGTAAAAAAATCGTCACTGCTGCAATCGTAATGTGTGTCATTACTAATAAAGCGATGAGTGTTTCTAACCAGGTAAAACCTGTTAATCCGTTTAAGGGCACCAAGAGTCCATGATTGATTCCCTGCACTCTGTAATGCAAGGGATCCCATCACTATTTCTTCCAATAAAGAAATGCAATTTGTGA
>NZ_CDLKIE010000256.1:0-4305 GCF_975902315.1 Kaarinaea lacus
GCTGGGGAAGTTTTAGCTGGTGAACAACCTTTTGTAATGTCCGGCAAAGAACAAATTGCGAAGGATGATACCAATGCGTCGGAGGCTCAAACAACGATGAAAGTACGTGTAACGGCAAAAGGCAAAACCACGGTGTTCGAACTCAACAACTCACAGGCAGCCAAAGACCTGTATGCCCAATTGCCGCTAAACATTGAAGTTGAAGACTACAGCGACAATGAGAAAATCTTCTATCCGCCTAAGAAACTAAATACCTCAGACGCACCCCAGGCGGATGCCAGGGCAGGAACGCTTGCCTACTATGCCCCCTGGGGAGACGTCGTTATGTTCTACGAAAACTTCGGTTCTGCCTCAGGGTTGTATGAACTGGGGCATGCTGTGTCGGGGAGTGAACACATCAATGGGATGAACGGTACCATACAAGTAGAGAAAGCCTCCTCTCCATAGAGCCAGAAGCGCGGTTGAATTATGATCGTGACTGATTTTAATCTCAAAATACAAGTCAGTGCTTTCAGTCGGAAACAGTCATTCAACGAATTAATAGTAGTGTCCCCTTAAGGCTGCTTAAGCGAATTTTTAAGGTGAATACTGGAAACCAGCTTTTGGCTGCATTCGGCCAATTGTGAATTTCATATTCATTTTTTTGGTTCACTTGCCGGCGGAGCTTCTTTTATATGGCACCGGTTACAATTTTCCAGTGCACTAAATGCACCACCACTGTTATGGCAGAAAAAACACCGTTTTTGCGCCCCCTGGTGGTCCGTAAACGCTATGTTTGAACTGCCTTTTTGCATTTTAAATAGTGTGGCGTGGCAAACGTCACATTTGTATTTTTTATGAACTTCGCCTAAAAATGTGACTTTACCCATTGAGCTTTTAGTGAATTCCACCTGTGAACCGGGAGGCACGGCATGAGCTTGAGGAATGCAATATCCAGTTACCACGAATAATAACGCTATACTGGTTTTGTTCATTGTTGTTTTTCTCCACCAACTAATTTTTATCTTTGGTAATAATTACGCTACAAAAACTCAAAAACCATGACTTTTCTCAATCGTATAACAGTTTCTTGCTTCAGTAGGAACAGGTAGGAATTGGGCAGAACTCAATTATTCTCGCCTATTTATGCAACCGTAACAACGATTCAAAAATACTGTGCCAAAGTTAATGGTGGTTAATTTCTTAGCCTTTTTCGTATACGACTCAGAGCGACGGGGGTAATACAATCATAGCTGGCAACATGGTACTGCGTCAGCTGATCTTCCAGACCAGGATATTGTGCATGAAGCCTGAACTTCTACATTCGTGGCATTCAGTTTAGGGCTCACAAAGCAGTCATTTATTCCTGTAATATGGATTTTTCCTTGACCAATATCCTCTGGCTTATGAAAATTGAATCTGAATATGGTGTCTCGTTTATTTAGAGCGGAATTTAAGCCAAAATATCGCAAGTTACTGATATTCTTAACGTCACGACTCAATAACCGAGGTGTTAATGTAGTTGTATTACGAGATCCGGGGTCTCGTTTATTCAAGTGTCACGTGCTGGAATAACAAAAACATGGAGAGTATTGATGAATTTTAATAGCCCAGTTCCAATATTGCGCAGTTTCGACGAAGCTAAGGCTAAGGAGTTTTATGTGGATTTTCTTGGCTTCGCTGTTGATTGGGAACATCGATTTGAAGATAACACACCTCTGTATATGCAACTTTCAATAGATAATTGTGTAATTCACTTATCAGAACATCATGGTGATTCAAGTCCGGGGGCATCGTTGAGGATATTAACCTTAAATTTAGATCAGTATCAGAAAGAGTTGTTAGAAAAACAGTATAAAAATGCAAGACCAGGTGTGCAAGATATGCCTTGGGGTACTCGTGACATGGCTATCTCGGATCCATTCGGTAATAAGCTGATATTTAGTGAAGAGCCAGGCACCTAAAAAGTCGCTCACTGGAACGCTCCGCTGCGACGCAGCTCCGTGCCCCTTAGCTAGTCGTTATATTAAATATATGAAATCATCATTATTAAGTATATTTTTTGTATTTTTATTGCTCGGATGTTCCAGTTCTGACAGTGGTTCTGGAGCAGGTAATAATGTTTTGGAGGGTGTCTGGTTTTCTGACTGTGTTAATGTGAATTTACTTCCTTTTCCGATGTATTACGTCGCCTTTGGAGAATTCGTCATTATGGAATTAAACTTTGAAAATGGTGATTTTTATTCTGTAAGTCGCTTTTACAACAACGATCAATGCCAAAATATTGATTTAGAATACAACAGTTTTGAGGGAACTTATGAAATTATTGGTGAAGTCGATCCTCAATCAGGTAATAGTGTAAAGCGGCTTGATATGGAATTAAAAGATAATTTTGTGTTTTATGATCTGCCTCCATTTACTACATATTATGTAATTGAGGATGGTATTTTATATATGAATGATACGTTAAGTAGTGAAGTGAATATTAATAGAAATGTAGCATTTACAAAATAAAATTAAATATAAAAACATATAACAAGGCTCAGGGCTTGTTTATTCAAATGCCAGGCTGTTTGCCGCATATTTACAATTGATGAAATGTTAAATAATAATCGCCAACTCGATGTTTGTGCTATATGTAACGAGCAGTCAGAACAACTAGTTTCAAAAACATCAGACAAAATCCATTATATCTGTTCTATTTGTGGAGAGTATTCTATTTTTAGAAACGCTATACCGATATTAAGGCAAAGTTTTGAAGAGAATAAACGGTTAAAGCTTTCAAAATGGGTAAAAGACAAAAACAGCGAGGGTGGAGTACCGGAATTAACGCTAGCGAAATTAAAAAATATTCTTTTTAATCCTATGGAGGATTTAGAAAATAATTGGGGGGCAAGATACGAGCGTTTGCAACAAAAAAGGTATGGGCTTATTTACCTATTGATTCCACGTTTCGGTTATTTTTTTATGAAAATTACATTGCCAACTAAGTGGGTAAAAAATGTAGATAGAGATGGCTGGGCCTCTAATATTCTTGGCGTAATTATATGGATCATAGTGTTTATAATGTTGTTTGCGTTAAGGAGGCATTAAAAAGTGGCTAAGAATAACCTGACAACCCACCTAATTATGCATGTCCTTTGGATATGCTCTGATCATGGGGATGTTGCGTACCCTCTCGACTTGTGAGTGGCGCGTTACAAAAGGAATTAAGTGGAAATTGTAGTTATAAGGCATGGCAAGTCCATAGTTGACCCTTCTGGAAGTGTTAATGCTAGAGAATTTGGTGTTTGTACCAGGGAATATGATGAACTGGGCGTGTGTGGAAAACATTTGCCTGATCAAAAAACAATTGAAAGAGTAGCTAAGTGTAAATTTACAATATGTAGTGATTTATCGAGATCAATTCAGTCAGCAAAGTTACTTGGCCTAGAAGAGCCTGGTTTGATCAGCTCTCTTTATAGAGAGTGTGAAATACCATATACAGACTGGCTGTTTCCAAAGCTCTCAAAAACAAAATGGGCGATGATATTTCGTATTTTTCAACTAATGGGGTATTCCCCAAACGCCGAGTCTTACAAACAGGCGCTAAATAGAAGTAAGGCGTGTGCTGTTCAGCTTGAACAACTATCGTTTGAGTATGGTTCTGTCTTATATGTAGGGCATGGTGCGTTGATTTGGCTTATCCACAGGCAACTTTTAAGTTCAGGGTGGCTTGGCCCCAGGAAATCAGCAAGAGAACATTGGGAATATGGGGTTTATAGATACAATGAAACATAACAATGGCAGGACCATATAGAAAGTGTTCATGTTATGAAAATATTGTCATCGCAAAAAAATAGCGCAATTTTTCACACAACACTGCTACTGCCTGGTGCGCCTGCTGTAGTTTGGTTGACGTTCGAGTAGTTTTAATCTAACGCAGTGCACGAGCAAATTATTGTGACAGGATGATATGAAATTGTTCAAAGAATTCGAAATCTCTGGATATTATGTTTCCCTGCTGTTCTTTGTTTGTGGGCTTTTCTCTCCGCACGCGGTTTTTTCGGCAGAACGCTATACAGTGGATAGCGACCAATCTTTTGTCCGTATCGCAGCAAAGATGTGTGAGCCAGACCTGTTGAAAGGGGAGTTCGGTAATGTTTCAGGGGAGATACTGCTGGATGAAGAGAACCTGCAGAATTCCAGTGTCACCATCACCGTGACCGCCGCTGATGCCGTGTTTGATCATGAATTTCATCGGAGCGATAACATTAAAGACATCATTATGGGTGAGAAGCTGCTTACGGTATTAAAGTTTCCACTAATTACTTTTAAGAGTACCGA
>NZ_CDLKIE010000257.1:0-5478 GCF_975902315.1 Kaarinaea lacus
ATGATAATGCGCCTGTTGGTCGATGGTTTGGGCGGAATGCACGCGCAATGGCAGGATATTCTTATTCTGATGGCTATTTTGTCTATGGGTATTGGTAATATTATTGCGATAGCCCAGACTAACATTAAACGTATGCTGGCATACTCAACTATTTCGCATGTTGGTTTTATTATGCTGGGTATATTATCCGGTAGTAAAGACGGCTATTCGGCTGCAATGTTTTATGCCATTGTCTATGCCATTATGAGCGCCGGCGGATTTGGTATGGTACTACTGATGAGTCGCGCCGGTTTTGAAGCAGAAAGCCTGGATGATTACAAAGGCCTTAATGAGCGTAGTCCATGGTATGCTTTTATGATGTTAATCCTTATGTTTTCCATGGCGGGTGTGCCGCCTACGTTGGGATTTTATGCAAAACTATCTGTCATTCAATCAATAGTAAATGCGGATTTGGTGTGGCTGGCGGTCGTAGCCGTAATATTCTCAATCATTGGTGTGTTTTACTATTTGCGCGTTATCAAGCTTATGTATTTCGATAAGCCTGAAGACACATCACAAATTACCTCAACACCGGATATGCGATTTATACTCAGCCTCAATAGTCTAGCCATACTGGCATTGGGTATTTTCCCGGCCAATCTAATGGCAATTTGCGTAGCGGCTATTGGCTCCCTGGCTTAATTCTGGTTGCAGTCCGATAATTCATCTATCCAGCTCTTCAAAACAAGTACGCCTGAATCGTCAACAATTTCTGTTCCCAATGGCGGCATCCGGGTATCGGTATCTAAAGATTCCATTCGCGCAGTCATGACCGAGTTAGGTTGAAGCAAGCTACCTAGCGGATCCAGGATCTTAATGCCGCTAAAACCCAGATCACCTTCCAGCGGATCAAGATCACAGGCATTCATCTCTGACAAGGGAGTAGTAAATCGTAAATCCAGTGGGGTGGGTGCATTGCCATTCGGTTGGTGACAATGAGCGCAATTGGCATGCAGATAACTCCTGGCACGCAATTCGTATTCTGCTGATCCGTCATCAATTGAATACAGTTTTAAATTGCGATGGACATCAGTCAATGAGTTGGAAAATAATCCAATTGCCTGATATGTAGATAACTGATTTTCGGTTCTGCCAGTTTGCTGATAGCTAAAATCACGATTAAGTTGCAGACTTTCCAGTCCAAGAGAAATATTGGCAGCTTGTGTATGACATTCAAAACATTGCGATCCGCTAGGATACAACCAGTTCTGACCGTCGATCATTTTTGTTAACGTGTCGTCCAGTAGCTGGGCATCCGTTGGATTCCCATTAATATCATATTGCCATTCATAACTATAGCCACCCCAATAGTCACTGTGTCGCATAAGCAGACGAGTTTCAATGGGCTTGTCATTTAAAAAGAAATTTTTTATTAATACTGTGCCTGTTGGAAAACTAAAGTCACCGCTACTGGTTAAATTGATTTGCTTTCCATTTGGTATGGCAAAATAACGATCTTTCTCAGCATTGTCGGACCACAGGGGTGCAATAATATCATAGGGAATAACTCCAGCGGCTGGAATAAGAGGATTGGTTGAATCGAAACATCCTGTTTCCGACAGTAAACCAGGAATCGGCGATGCTGGCGCAGGACTAGTTTCCGGTACAAATTTATAAATATTGTTTCCGGCCCCTGATCCGTTGGGTGACAAAACATATATCTCGCCATCCAGGGATTCAGCGAAAGAATAAATTATCAAGTTTGAATCAAAAAGCGGTGTTGTAGTGTAAGAATTCCCCTGTCTTATAGTACGCCAAATTTGACCGCTATAAGTATCGGCAAACAGGTAAGATCCGTAGAGAAAGGTCAAATCACTATTGTTGCCGCGATAAACATAACCACCTACAACAGAAGCCCCCCCGCCGTTATGGGAATATTCAGCAACGGGAAGTATATAGTCGTTATTAGCATTGCAGGACGTACTACTGGTGTTATAGCATTCGCTCCCTTCCATGACGACCCAGCCATAATTTTGACCGTTTTCTATAATGTCTATTTCTTCTACTCGACCTTGACCAACATCGCCCAGCCAGAGTTCATGAGTTGCACGATCAAAACTCCAGCGCCAGGGATTGCGTAAACCATAAGCATACATTTCAGGACAAAATTGAGGATTTGTTACGATGTCTGGATTGCTACATAATGTATTGCCAAAATAAGGATTATCAGCTGGTATAGCATAAGGGGAACCATTGTCGACATCGATACGCAACATTGAACCAAGTAGTGTTAAACGGTTTTGTCCATGGCCTTGCGGATCGCCACCACTACCACCATCGCCCAATCCGATGTACAAATAGCCATCGTTGGGTCCGAACAATATATTTCCGCCATTATGGTTACCAAATGGTTGCCGAATGGATAAAATTATTTCTTCCTGCCAGTTGTTGTTCACCAAAGTAAACCGGGAAATGTTCGACCTTAGATTCGGGGTTAGCGTTGAGTAGTAGAGATATAATTCACCGTTGGTGGCATAATCCGGATGAAATGCTATTCCCAGCAGTCCTTGTTCTCCATCATAATGTACCTGCGACTGTATATCTAAAAATACGGAACTGCTATTCACCGTATCACTATTGTCAAATACCAAAATACGGCCATCCTGAGTTGCCGCGTACCATTGACTGCTATCGCCTGGTGCCTGGCGTAATGCAGTAACGGCACCCATAGCGGGTAGATTGGGGAATGCTGATACAAGAGATAGCGCAGATGATGAAAGCGGGCCTTGCTCTGGTGCAACGCAGGATAGATTAGAGGGTCGTGAGTCCAGCCCGGAATCCAGAATTGGGGCCGAGGAATTATTGCTACTGGAACAGGCAATCAGTACAAGTGCAAGTACTGAAACAATTACTTGTTTTATAAACATAATAGTTTTCATTGGTCTCATTATTTATAGAAACTTAAGTCATATTTTGCTCACCTCATCGTTATGGACAGAAGGAAAGGTCATTAATCCAGTTTTTTATAATTGTAACGGCTTCGTTATCAATAACTTCCGAACCTAATGGTGGCATTCTATTACCACTGTTTATATCTGCTTCCATGCGTAATGGCAATACCGAATTTGGAAAATCGTACGTTCCCGTTGGATTTAGAATGACAGGATTGAGTAATCCCATGTCACCACTCATTGCCTGGACATTGCAGATGTTCATGTCAGCAAGCGCCGTAGTATATCGTAAATCCATATCAAACGATGACGGGGCACTTGGACTATGGCAATACGCGCAATTGCTATGCAAATAGCTCCTGGCTCGTTCTTCATGGGTTGCAGACAAATCATCCAGAGCCACTAATTTGTTCTCCAACAATTCCGTCGGTATGGTGGCTGACAGTAAACCCATTTGTTCATAGCTGAGCAATTGATTGCTGGTGCTAATACCATTTTCAGGAAAAGTATACATCCGGTTCAGCTGCAATACTTCTGGTCCAATCGCGCGCCCGGTATTGGCGGTGTGACATTCTAGGCAATCTTGTCCAGAAGGATAGATCCAGGTCTGGTTACCTACAGGTTTGGTTTTGGCGGTACCCAGTAATACAGCATCGACTGGATTTCCGTTTGCATCATATTCCCATTCATAGGAATATCCTAACCAGCCCTCCGGATGATACATCAATAGGCGAGTTTCAATGTATTCCCCATTAAGAACAAAGTGTTTCATCAATACAGAACCCACAGGAAATTCAAAATCGCCAGAAGCTGTAACATTAATCGTTGTACCCTCTGGAATCGCAAAATAGCGTTGTTTTTCCGCACTATCGGTCCATAGCGGATTATTTACATCATAACTAATCATTGCTGATGCAGCCTGAGTAGGTGATGTGGGATCAACACAACCAGTTTCAGACAAATTTGCGGCAACCTGTCCTGCTTCGGTTCCGGCATAGTCTGGAACAATTTTCCAGATATTATTGCCCTTGGCTTCAGTCCCGGGTGTAGGGTCCAGTAGATATATGTCACCTGTATTGGATCTGGCAAAGCCAGAAATGGTCAGGCCTGTATCAAGAATATTTTCCGTAACATACTGGTTGCTCTGTAATTTGCTGCTAAACAGTTGTCCGCTAGACCGGTCAGCAAAAAGAAAACTGCCGTACAAAAAGTCTAGCACGCCGCCACGATAGACATAGCCGGCAACGACATTGTGAACTGGGCTGCTAAAATCATAATCATACACAGGTAGCGTTAATCCGCTCTGATCACAATTTGGATCTACATTTGTATTACACTGCGAACCCTCCATGACATTCCAGCCATAATTATTACCGTTTTCAATAACGTTAATTTCCGCCCTGCTGTTAGGGCCATTGTCTCCAACCCATACAGCATTGATCGCTGAATCTATGCTCCAGTAGTTGGGTGTTCTTAATCCATAGGCAAAAATTTCTGGACAATTGTTGGCATTGTTCACAGTCTCGGGGTCATTACAGATGTTATTGCCAAAGAATGGATTATTTGCAGGGATGGTATAGGGTGCACCGTTGTCCACGTCAATTCTTAACATCGAACCCAGTAAAGTAGTGGCATCCTGCGCCATCCCTAAGGTATCGTTGTCGCTGCCACCATCACCCAGACTAATCAGCAAATAACCGTTGTGATCGAAATCGAGGTTGCCACCATTATTCGTTAAATTGGGCTGGTTGATTTTCAGGATTATTTCTTCATTCCATGTATTGTCTATTTTACTAAACCGGGAAATGATCGATCGTAGTCTGGTGACGTCATTTCCTTTGACTTTAATCACTTCATCCATCGTGTAGTGAACAAAAAGTTCACCGTTGTTTTGATAGTCGGGATGAAAAGCCATACCTCGTAATCCTAATTCACCGCCGGTGTCGTAGCGGACAATGTTTTCGAGGTTCAAAAAGTCAGCAACTGCGCTTGTTACGTTGTTATTTACAAACTCAACGATTTTTCCTTGCGGGAGTAGTGCATACCATTTCAAATTGTCACCGGGGGCCTGTTTCATGGCGATAACCTCACCAAGGTGAGGTAATTCTGGAAATGATTTTTCTAATGTAATCTTTGAAGGTTTTAAGGCAAGGAGATTAGGTGCAATACAGGTTTGATTGGTCGGTCTGGGAAATGTACCAATAACAGGTGCATCAACAGTGATTGTTACTGTATCGCTACTGTATAAATCACCATCATTGACGGTCAGTTGAAATATGTAGTTTCCTTCCTGGGGTAAAGTTACGCCCGTGCTTAAAGCAGTAGGTTGGTCAATGACCACTGCCGTATTTTGAGGTTCTACAAGTTCCCATCGATAGTTGTAAGGAAGTCCAGGTAACTCATCATCAGTAAATGTCCCTGTCAGCGTCAGTTGATTTTCAGGTAATGTCGTTGTTTGATCTAATCCTGCATCAACGACTGGTGCCTGGTTGACAGGTTCTACCTGAATCATGACACTCTGTGTGGCAGTGTATTCGGTATCGGAAAC
>NZ_CDLKIE010000258.1:0-5769 GCF_975902315.1 Kaarinaea lacus
ATCCTGCGCCATTCTTTCGACTCCTTCTTTGCTGAAAAATACACCATAATTAGTTGCTTAGCTCCGATCCCGATACTGACATTGGCGTTACCGAACAATACATTGTGACGAACGAGCCTTTCACAACAGGTATGGCATCGAAGCGCACATTATTAAGCTCAAAAGACTGGCGCTGATGGTGTTGCGTTGCTTTGCTCAGTACATTCTCGATTGCGGCTTGTGCTTCAGCGGTTGCCACACCAAGCGCAAAAATGGCAACCGCAGTGCAACGTGCTTTTGCTTCCTCGCGTAACGGCGGACTAAAATACGGCGAGCCGATTTTCGTTTGATTGCGATTGATCTCGACAGTCAACAACTGGATCTCCGATTCGGCGCTCCATTGCTGCGCCTCATCGTTCCCCTGCCAGCGCTTAATTTGAAACAGCGCGCGCTCATCGTTGATGAACTGCTTGATTTGCACCGGATCGTAAGCCGCCGCACAAGGCACCGTAAAAAACAAAAGCATTAAAAGCAAAATAGTACGCACCCGCGTTGATCCCCTGAACTTTAATAATGGTGTGTATTATCCAATATTTGAAAAGAACAGTCGATGGGCTGGAAATACATCTGCAAAAGGTATGTGATTGCTTCATGCTGCTTGCAATGACCGGAAAATCCCTCCCAACCTCCCTTTAAAAAGGGAGGGGTAAAAACAAATCCCTCCTCGGCAATTGCTCCTGCATTGCTCTCGGCGCTTGTTCCAGACAACGCTCTACCTCGTCCATCCCTGGACTCGTACCTCGCACTTCCCTGTGCTCGTAACCTCCCTTTACAAAGGGAGGGATGAAAAGCAAATTCCAACTGACGTTGCTTTTAAAAGGGAGGGATTAAGATCGCTTCGCCGGCGGCTCGCAATGCCGGGAATCCTTGGGGTTGGGAGTTATTGACAGGCTACAATTTGCTGATCGAATTTACGATAGCAGGCAGGATGACTGGTACAACCGGCATGATGATCGCGCCAAAAAATGCATTCAAGGATTTTAAGTCAAATGGCCAAACCGGGATCTGTTTCAGAAGATTGAGCCGTTCCTCTCTTAACTTGGTTAGCAGTGATAATTTACTTTCATCAGATCCACCTGCTTCGTTTAGTTCTTTGATATTATTTTCGAGCTTATAACAAACAGGTTGAATAAATGCTTCTTTAGCTTTCCACATAGCATTATGGGGTGCCCAAAGCGGTAAAAAAAATAATAATGGCGCTACCAGGGCATATGTTGCCAGCATCACCGGACCGCTAATGTCACCAAATAATCCGACCTCCTGAACAACCCATTTATCAATCACAATCAGCGACAAATAAATACCCGCCAGAAAAAGTATTATATTGAGGATTGACGTAACCCGGAAAATACTCCTCAATCCACACGCATTATCTGAATGCGCTGCATTTAATGTGATTGTGAAGCGTTTATCATTGAATAAATCATTGAGCAGTTTGGAAAAGACCAGGGCCCTGATGAAGAGGTTGAGCATCCAGTAACCCAATACCACCTGTACCCCGATTGCATACATTCCAATGCGAGTTAGTTTTTGCGAATGAAACATCCAGCTTTCAAAAGCATAATCCCTGACTTGTGGTAAATAAAATGATGTCATTGTTACCGCGATAACAATGGCTAAGACAGGTATCCACCAATGGTTAAACTGGTCATAAAACTCTTTTTTATATTTTTCCAGGAAAGCGGTATCGTTTGAGACTGGAATGGCGACTTTGCCAATTAGCTGATTGAAGAAAAGATCAGGAATCGCTTTGTAGTACACCAGGCTGAGCGCAATAATGAATGGGAACAGATAAAATGTGGAAAATGACCAACTGATATTTTCAATAAAGCTGATATGGCTAGACGACAGATCTCTTAAATGTTCACCTTCCTTAGCAATGGACCAGATAGTCATGGGAAGCGGAACCAGGAAAAAGAAACCAATACCCAGGGTAACCGGGCTAGCTTTTCTTCTTACCAGCCAGTTTAAAATAATTTCATTCTTGAATATATTTTCTTGTTGTTCTTGATTGTCAACAGTTCGACTATTCACGGTTTCAGTGGTCATTATTGCGCATCCTTTCTTCTTTTAACTTACTTTACGACAGCAATATTATCTGTGATGATTTGCCATCGCCTGTCTAACCAACCAACAGCACGATATCGACAAAAGCACGTTCCGTACAGTTCACAAGATTTTGAGATTTACACTGACAAACATACTGGGTCGCGGTTCGGGCTTACCCAGGAAAGATCCGGATACAGGCGGAATCGCTTCCGGGTGACGGTGATGTGCCACGGCAATATGATCATCAGCGACTAATAATCCACTGGTGGGATCGAATCCCCACCAGCCTGATCCCGGTAAATAGACTTCAGACCAGGCATGCGTGGATAGATGCTGGTTGTTGTTATCTGGAGCCAGCAACAGGTAACCGCTGACAAAGCGGCTGGCCAGTCCAAGTACGCGACAGGCTTCGATGAACAACAAGGCAAAATCACGACAGGAGCCGGAACCCATGATAATCGTCTGTTGTGGCGATTGCACGCCAGGTTCTTCACGTACCGTGTAGTTAAACTCTGACATAATCGTTTTATTCAATGTCTCGAGCAGACTAACGGTATTGACCAATTTACCCGGCTGATAAATTTTTTCCAGCCACTTTTGTACAACCGGATAGTCGCGGGGAAACACCGCCATTTGATACGGCATCAGATCAACCTGTTCCAGTGGATTGTAATGAAATGGGTAGTTCTGCGCCGATTCCTCCATGCCGAAGTCCAGGGGTGGCGCACCATAATGCTGCACCACAACTTTGCTGGTGATGTCCAGGGTCTGGCTCTTGTCAACAAAGTCTACCAGGGCAATGGAGTTGCTGTAGATATCGCGTGACCAGCGAATTTGATAAGTGGGTGAAATCGACAATTGCGAGGACTCGATGCGAACGTCGTGACCTTCGCGCGGACGAATATGTAATTTATGGGTATTAAATACGACCGGTTCGGCATATTCGTAGTGCGTGTTGTGGGTGATTTGGATGCGACGCATAAGATTATCCAGGTTTATTCTGGTGCATTGGTAGTTTGGTTCATTGCTACTAAGCATAACCAATATGACATGAATTACCAGATTACGCATCAAAAGCGTATACTGCTTTCTATACAATTAAGGCATGAGCCGACATACAGTAGTCACTCAGTAGTCACTGTATCGCGCCTGGCATGACAGATGGAACACTCGGTATTCAAGCAGATCCTTAACGCACAAGATGAACGTATTCGTACCCTGGGCGTCGATGTCTGGGTCGGTATGGAGCCCACCTTCACCCGGCGTTTCGCCGAAACCCCGGAGTGGTTGTCAGAAGCACTGGGTCCCGAAAAACAGGCGTACGCGTACCAGTTGTTAACTGAAATTAGTCAGCGTCATCCAGGTGGTGTGGTTTTACACACCCTGGGCAGGCAATACGCCGGCGAAGACAAACCGCGCTGGAGTGTGGGTTATTATGCGGCCCGCCAGCAGCAATTCACCTGGAAAGGACCAGCGGATCCTTTTCTGGTTTCGCCGGAAAAAAACCCACCGCCTGAAACACCCGTAAATATCAGGGCGTTCTGGCAAGCGTTACACACCGCATTGCAACGCAATGGCTGGCAATCCACCACGTTTTCAACCAAAGGGAACCTGAAATACCGCCTGTTGTTTCGCTGTGACGACAAGCCGGCGCTGGCAGACATCCAGGCCAAACCGCAACTGGCGCGCAGCTCGGTGCATGATCATAAAATCCCGCTGGAAGGCTTGATTGATGCGTTGGCACAAGCCGGTGATTTTTTAATCTCCCTGGATACACTGTCAATCAACCCGGAACATGCTGCTGGAAAATGCCTGGTGATCGAACTGCCGGCCTTGCCCACGGTGACTCTCTTTGTGCAACTACTGGAAGCGATTACGCATGCGGCCAGTGAAGCGAACGTTCCGTTTTTAATGCTGCAAGGTTTTCCACCACCAGTGGATGCCAGCGTCGCGTGGACAACCATTACCCCGGATCCTGCCGTGATAGAGGTTAACCAGGCACCGGATAAGGATAGCGCGCATTTTTATGAACGTAGTGAGCTGATATATAGTGCGGCCAGGACCGTTGAATTGTATCCCTGTCGCTTGCATTACAATGGTGTGGTCTCTGATTCCGGTGGTGGCGGTCAGTTTACGCTGGGTGGTACGGAGCCCCTGAGCAGCCCGTTTTTTCGCTACCCGCATTTATTGCCGCGCCTGATCCGTTATCTCAATGCACACCCGGCACTGTCCTACTGGTTTGCACCACCCTCCATTGGCAGTTCCAGTCAATCACCGCGCGTGGATGAAGGCTTGCGCGAATCGTTTACTGAACTTGCCATCGCGCTGGAGCAACTGGAAAAGAGTGAATCACCGTCGGCGGACTTCATCTGGCGTACCCTGAGCCCGTTCCTGGTGGACTCATCCGGTAATCCCCACCGCAGCGAATTGAATATCGAGAAACTGTGGAATCCCTATTTACCGGGGCGAGGTTGTCTGGGGCTGGTGGAGTTCCGCGCGTTTCGCATGTCGCGTAGCCCGGAATGCGCCACGGCAATAGCAGTGTTGCTACGCAGCATCGTGGCCATGTTAAGTCGGGAAGACAGGGTAAGCCAGTTGCAGAATCATGGTTCAGCGCTGCATAACAAATATGCCCTGCCGTTCTACATGCAGCAGGACTTACAGAGTGTGTTTCAGGATTTGGCACAGGCGCAATTGCCTCTGCATGAAACAATACAAAGCCTGCTGTTGCAGGAACCGGTGCGCTTTATCGGTAAAGCCGAGTTTCATGATTGTTATATCGAGCTGCAGCAGGCCCTGGAATTCTGGCCATTGGTGGGAGACGTGGCATCGCAGGAAGGTGGTGGCTCACGCCTGGTCGATGCCAGTACCACGCGTTTGCAGATTACCATCGGGACGGAATCGCGCAACCCGACGCAACTGGATGGTTGGGAAGTTAGGGTGGATGGTTACCGTGTTCCTTTGCGGGTGGAGCAAGACCCGCCGGATCTGATCAAGGTGACCGGTGTTCGTTATCGCCATTTCGAGCCAACGATTGGCTTACATCCCGGTATTGCCGCGCGCAATAACATCAGCTTTGTGCTCACACATCCCAACCGAGAAAAAGCGCTAGAAGTGACCTACCACGAATGGCAACCCCAGGATTTGCCGTATCCCGGTTTGCCTGCAGACATGGAAGAAGCAACACGGCGTCGCAACGAACGTTTTACTACCAGGGTGTTTCCTGTCAGCGAGTATAGCCAGCCGCAAAATCCACCCGACACGGCCATCGACGATTATTGTCTGGATCTGCGCCGCCTGATGATCAATAGCGAATAACACGATGCGAAGAAGTATCTGATATTAGCAACAACGATTCTCTGCACTCAATATTATGCGAGTATTTGCATTTCACCCCCTCCTTTGTAAAGGAGGGCTGGGGAGGATTTGCTTTTCGCTCCCCTCCTTTGTAGATTTGCTTTTTACCCCCTCCTTTGTAAAGGAGGGTTGGGGAGGATTTAAAAAACGACAACTCCTCCCCTGGGAGAAAAAAAATAAATAACGTCAAAAAATAATTTTTTCTGGTATTAGCAACAACGATTCTTTGCCCCCCCAATTTTATGGGAGTATTTGCTTTTAACCCCCTCCTTTGTAAAGGAGGGTTGGGGAGGATTTAAAAAACGACGACTCCTCCCCTGGGAC
>NZ_CDLKIE010000259.1:0-3051 GCF_975902315.1 Kaarinaea lacus
CACAGGCTTGATTTGTAGTCGTAGGCAAACGAATTCTAGAGGTTGGAAACAATGTCCCAGCAATCACTGTTACAAGATATCGACGCCTTAGAAACCCATGAGTGGGTCGAGGCCCTGGAAGCGGTTATCGAGAACGAAGGCGTCGAGCGTGCGCACTTTTTACTGGAACAACTCATCGATAAGGCGCGGCGCTTAGGTGCCAATTTACCGTTTTCTTCTAATACGGCATATGTGAACACCATTCCGCCACACCTGGAGGGCGCTATGCCAGGTGACCCGGCTATTGAAGATCGCATTCGCGCTTATATCCGCTGGAATGCCATGGCAATGGTTGTTAAAGCCAATCGCAAAAGCGCTGAGTTGGGCGGACATATCGCTACCTTTGCCTCAGCCGCTACTCTTTATGATGTAGGCTTTAATCATTTTTGGCACGCTCCCAGCCATGAACATGGCGGCGACCTGATTTACTTCCAGGGGCATGCCTCGCCCGGTACCTACGCGCGCGCCTATCTGGAAGGGCGATTGACCGAGGAGCAACTGGATAATTTCCGCCAGGAAGTGGATGGTAAAGGTTTATCATCTTATCCACACCCGCATTTAATGCCTGATTTCTGGCAGTTCCCCACGGTATCCATGGGCCTTGGGCCGATCATGTCTATTTACCAGGCGCGCTTTTTAAAGTATTTGCAGGACCGCGGCCTGTCCGACACTAAAAACCGAAAGGTCTGGTCGTTTGTCGGTGATGGTGAAACGGACGAACCAGAATCCCTGGGCGCGATTTCACTGGCCGGGCGCGAGAAATTAGACAACTTAATTTGGGTAGTGAATTGTAACTTGCAGCGCCTGGACGGCCCGGTGCGCGGTAATGGCAAAATCATTCAAGAGCTGGAAGCCGGTTTCCGCGGTGCAGGCTGGAATGTAATAAAAGTTATGTGGGGTAGCTACTGGGATCCATTGTTTGCCATGGACAAAGACGGCTTACTGCAACAGCGTATGATGGAAGCTGTCGATGGTGATTACCAGAACTACAAATCCAAAGATGGCGCTTATGTCCGGGAGCATTTTTTCGGCAAATACCCGGAGTTAAAAGCCATGGTGGCGAAAATGTCCGACGAAGACATTTGGCGTTTAAACCGTGGCGGTCATGATCCCCATAAAGTATATGCTGCCTATCAAGCGGCGGTACAGCACACCGGTCAACCCACAGTAATACTGGCTCAAACCGTAAAAGGTTACGGTATGGGTGCTGCTGGTGAAGGTCAAATGCGCACCCATTCGCAAAAGAAGCTGGCGGACGATGAAATGATTACGTTCCGCGACCGCTTTAATATTCCGCTGGATGACGAACAAGCCGCGGCAGGTCATTACTATAAACCGGCAGACGACAGTGAAGAAATGAAATACCTGCGCAACCGACGCGAAGCGTTAGGTGGCTACCTGCCTGTGCGTAAACATCTGGCCGCACCATTAGAAATTCCTGAGCTATCAATTTTCGAGCCATTATTAGGCGGCAGTGGCGAACGTGAGATGTCCACCACCATGGCATTTGTACGTATGTTAACAATTTTGTGCCGCGATAAAAGTATCGGTAAAAACGTGGTACCCATCGTGCCCGATGAGGCGCGCACCTTCGGTATGGAAGGTATGTTCCGCCAGTTAGGCATCTATTCTTCCGTGGGACAAATTTATACCCCGCAGGACAAAGATGAAATCATGTTCTACAAAGAAGACAAAACAGGACAAATCCTCGAAGAAGGTATTACAGAGGCGGGTTCTATGTCTTCGTGGATTGCAGCAGCCACTGCCTACAGCGCGCACGGTGTTAACATGGTGCCTTTCTATATTTATTACTCCATGTTTGGCTTCCAGCGCATTGGCGACCTGGCCTGGGCCGCCGGCGACATGCAGGCGCGTGGTTTTATGATCGGCGGTACCGCAGGGCGTACCACGCTGGCTGGAGAAGGTTTGCAGCATCAGGATGGTCACAGCTTGCTGATGTCCAGTACCATCCCCAATTGTGTTAGCTACGATCCCACCTTTAGTTACGAGATGGCAGTGATTATTCATGACGGTATGCAACGCATGTTCGCAAACCAGGAAGACGTGTTCTATTACATCACCGCCATGAATGAAAACTATGCGCATCCACCGATGCCAGAAGGCGCAGAAGAGGGTATTGTTAAAGGTTTGTATTTGTTCCGTCGCGGTGGCAAGAAAAAGAAAAGGGTACAGCTCATGGGTTCTGGCACCATTTTTCGTGAAGTGATTGCGGCCGCCGATTTGTTGAACGAAGACTGGGGTGTAGACGCCGATATCTGGAGCGCTACCAGCTTTACGGAACTCGCTCGTGACGCCCGTGATTGTGATCGTTGGAACCGCTTACATCCGAGCGATAAACCCAGGGTGCCTTATGTCGCTCAGTGCCTGGAAGGGCAACAAGGTCCCGTAATTGCAGCGACCGATTACGTACAATCCTACGCTGATCAGATTCGAAAATGGGTGCCACAACGCTTCGAAGTACTGGGTACCGATGGCTTCGGCCGCAGTGATACCCGCGCCCAACTACGCAAGCACTTTGAAGTTAATAGTTATCATGTTGTCGTTGCTGCACTTAAAGCCCTGGTGGATGAAGAGGTACTGCCCGCTAGCAAAGTAGCGGAAGCGATTACCAAATACGGCATTGATCCAGAAAAACCAAACCCGCTGCACGCATAAGCGGGGGAGATAACACATAATGGAAAAAGAAATTTTAGTACCCGATATCGGTGACTTTGAAAATGTTGAAGTCGTCGAGCTGTTAGTTAAATCGGGCGACGCTATCAACGTCGAAGACTCCTTAATATCGGTGGAATCTGATAAAGCCACTATGGAGATTCCTGCACCGGAAGCCGGGGTAGTGAAAGAACTCAAAGTGAATTTGGGCGACAAAGTTTCCCAGGGCAGTTTGATTTTATTGCTGGAACCCGCCAGCAATGATCCGGCGGCGGCGCCCGCTGAAGAAGCAGCGGCACCAGGTGCTGAAGAACCTGCAGTTAAAGCCGAAACAGAAAC
>NZ_CDLKIE010000260.1:0-8493 GCF_975902315.1 Kaarinaea lacus
GCGCTTGAGTCCTGGCTAACTCTCACGTATAAGATAGAAACTGAAATGGATGCTCGATTTGTGGTGTGACTTGCGTTTATTCTTCAGTCCGACTAGAAATATACCTCTGAGCTGCTGTTCAATGCTCGCTCTACTAAAAGAGTCAGGCGTTCCGGGCAATATCAGTAGTATTAACACCTCTCCAGATAAATAAATCACAATTGAAAATATAAGTGAGAGGCGCTCATTAAATTTGAACGTCGTTGTAGGGCGCG
The DNA here is from genome assembly GCF_975902315.1 of Kaarinaea lacus. Taxonomy (NCBI): domain Bacteria; kingdom Bacillati; phylum Cyanobacteriota; class Cyanophyceae; order Nostocales; family Nodulariaceae; genus Kaarinaea; species Kaarinaea lacus. The sequence continues at coordinate 255 of NZ_CDLKIE010000260.1, forward strand.
GTGACCAAGATAGCTAACTTAATGTATAAACGCGTGGAAATTAGTTAATAATGGTCGACATTAAACCAGACCTGGCTGTTTTTACAGCAAATCCATAGGGTCTGTACACATATCAGTTGCGCAGGATTATAAATGTTGCTAGAAACTAGCTGGTACGTAAAAGAGTTCCGAACTAGTGTGCATAAGTAGTCAATAAATATCGTGTTTCCTGGGAGAGACTGGACTAAAGTTATAAAGTACAACCGCCGATAAATGGATTGGATCAAGGCTTTGATTTTCTTGATGCAATGACGGTATATGCTAGTTTATGGTCACTCGTTACAACGAATGGCGTTGGGCTAGTGGCAATGCGCATACCACCATCAGCTATCATACCGCGCGCTCATCTGAGTACTTAGTAGCTAAGTAAAAGGAAAATACAAAGCAACACAGAGCGGAATTCTATACAAAAGATTTCCATAAATTAGTATTACAAACAAGGGCTTATTAATTATATGAGAGGTGGCGCGGTGGCAGAAGAAGCGACTGAAACATCATTAGCAGGCATTAAGGTCATGGTCATTGATGACAGTAAGACCATTCGTCGCACTGCAGAAACTTTGCTTAAAAAAGCAGGCTGCGACGTAGTGACTGCCACTGATGGATTCGAAGCATTGGCGAAAATTACCGATCAAAATCCAGACGTAATTTTCATTGATATCATGATGCCACGACTGGACGGATATCAAACCTGTGCTTTGATAAAAAATAATCATATTTACAAAAATACACCGGTCATATTACTCACCAGTAAGGACGGTCTATTTGACAGAGCCCGTGGCCGAATTGTGGGGTCTGATCAATATCTGACTAAACCCTTTACGAAAGATGAGCTCTTAGGCGCAATCACTTCGCATGTGAACGTTGCGCACTAGTTAGGCAAAAAGAGTTACTGGATATTTAATATTCTTGCCAGATTGAGAACGAAACACCCAAAGTAGCAAACATTTAACCAAGGGAGAGCCTGGTAATGGCAAATATACTGATCGTTGACGATTCACCCACCGAAATCCATGTCCTGAAAACCATGCTGGAGAAAAATGGTTTTGCGGTCACGTCAGCTAGCAGTGGCGAAGAAGGTATCGAAAAGGCAAAATCTGAAAAACCGGACTTAATTTTAATGGATGTGGTAATGCCAGGCATGAACGGCTTTCAGGCGTCACGAGAAATTACGACAAATCCCGACACCAGCAGCATACCTGTTATTATAGTTAGCACCAAAGATCAGGAAACGGACAAACTGTGGGGACTTCGCCAGGGTGCCAAAGACTACATCACCAAACCGGCGAAAGAAAAAGATTTAATTGGTAAAATCAATACCTTACTTGGAAACTAAACCGGTACAAGGACAAGGTTAAAGGAATAATGGCCAAAAGCGCGCAAAAACATCCTATCCAGCTTTTAAAGGAGATAGAACTTCAATGCATAAACACGGCAAAGGGTTTGCCGCAGCGCGCTGACGTAAAAGAATCATGGACCGGCATTGGATTCCGCATCGGCGATATTAACCTGGTTTCTCCGCTTAAACAGGTTAATGAAATCTTGCACTTTCCACGACTCACGACAGTTCCCGGTACTCAACGTTGGGTAAAAGGAGTCGCTAATATACGTGGAACCTTACTTCCTATTATTGATTTGCAGGGTTTTTTACACGACAAGCCGCTTACACATACGAGTAAAACCCGTGTTCTCGTGGTCAAGCGAGACGAATTGTCAGTAGGGCTGGTCGTCAGTGAGGTATTAGGATTAAAACACTTTCAGGATCATGAAAAAGTAACATCAGTATCCAGATTTGATGAAGCGTTACGTAATTATGTACACGGCGCTTTCAGGCAAGGTGAAGAAGAGATTCTTGTATTTAGTATGTATGCACTCGCAGATAATCCGCACTTTTTCCAGGTGGCTGTGTAGTCGCAAACGCAACAAGATACGATTGTTAACAGATTTCAGAGTTAGTCCACGCGATGCTGGACTAACTCTGTTTTGTAGGTTTTATACCGACGATATTATTCGGCAGATAAAAAACACATGCTGAATGTTAAGTTTAATGTTTAATTGATTGGGCAGGAGCCAAGTTATGATTACCGCACCAACCAGCAAAATCGCTGCAGATAAAAGTCTATTTGTTATAGGCTCTCTGTTGACCATTAGTATATTGGCCGCCTTCTTCATCTTTAACGTTGTTGCGACCAACACCCAGCATGATAAAGAGTACATCAATCTGTCGGGCGAGCAACGGGTACTTTCACAAAGTATCGTTAAAGACGCGGTAGAGGCGTCATCCGCTAACGTTGAGGCATTTAAACAACTCAAGCTAACTCGCAATATGTTTGAGCAAAACCTCAACTTTTTGCGCGACGGTAATCCTGATACTGGCTTGCCACCGGCACCAGAAAGCGTCACGGAACAACTCGATGCTGTAAGTAAACTCTGGAATGAGTTTGGAACCAATGCAGACACCATCCTGCAGGCGGAAGGCACCATTCGAATGCTGTCTGAATTCGTTGGCGCAGTAAACGAAACCATGCCTACGCTACTGGCGGTATCTGATGAGGTCGTTAGTATCATGATCGAATCCGGTGCTAACGCCAGCCAGGTTTATGTAGCCAGTCGTCAGCTCATGTTGATTCCTCGTATATCGGTAAACGCCAACAAGGTTCTGCAAGGTGGTCAAGGTGCGGCCTCTGCCGCGGACAGGTTCGGTCGTGACGCGGCGTTATTCGGCCGGGTACTGGATGCGATGATCAAGGGTAACAAGAAAATGAACATTCGCCGTGTACGAGATCCCGATGCACGTGACAAGCTGGCGGAAGTAGCTGAATTATTTGAAACAGTTCATGACCTGGTAGGTCGAATTCTGGACCAGACACCAACCCTGTTTGAAGCGCAAAACGCATCAAACAACATGGTGTTAAAGAGTAAGGAATTACTTAATGTAACCACCAACCTGATGGATTCATTTACTGGTCTGGAAAATGAACGACCCATTAATGCATTCATGGGTTATATCTTTGGTTTTGTGGCCCTGGTTCTACTCGTTGTTCTTGGTTTTAAACTGATGGGTGAAACCCGCCGCCGTCTGTCTGAAACAGCAGAAACCAATCGTCGTAACCAGGATGCGATCATGCGATTACTGGATGAGATTGGTGACCTGGCGTCTGGTGACTTAACAGCGCAAGCGACGGTAACCGAGGACATAACCGGCGCAATCGCGGACGCGATTAACTACGCCATTGATGCACTGCGCCGACTGGTATCGACCATTAACGAAACCACGGTACAGGTATCTTCCGCGGCCCAGGAAACGCAGGCCACAGCGATGCATCTCGCCGAAGCATCCGATCACCAGGCAGAACAGATTACAGCCGCATCGGCCGCGATTAATGAAATGGCGATTTCTATTGAGCACGTTTCCAACAATGCGACCGAGTCTTCAACGGTTGCGAACAAATCTGTGGATATTGCGAAGAAAGGTTCCAAGGCGGTGCAAGACACTATCTTTGGTATGGATTCCATTCGTGAGCAAATCCAGGAAACATCGAAACGAATCAAGCGTCTGGGTGAGAGTTCACAGCTCATCGGTGACATGGTTGAACTGATCAACGACATTGCCGACCAGACCAACATTCTGGCGTTGAATGCTGCGATTCAGGCAGCGATGGCCGGTGAATCCGGTCGTGGTTTCGCGGTGGTTGCGGATGAGGTACAGCGACTCGCGGAAAAATCCACCGACGCAACCAAACAAATCGAAGCCCTGGTAAAAACTATCCAGTCCGATACCAACGAAGCGGTAGCCTCTATGGAACAATCCACCGCGGGTGTTGTAACGGGTGCGCAACTGGCGTTACGTGCAGGTGAGTCTCTGGAAGAAATCGAAAACGTATCAACGCACCTTGCGGACCTGACTCAGAGTATCTCGGACAGTGCGCAACAACAGGCTACGGCAGCTTCCAGTATTTCGGAAAGTATGAACGTGATTCAGGAGGTAACCACTCAAACATCTGCGGGTACCAACGAAACCTCGGCCTCTATCGGTAACCTGGCCGAGCTATCGAATGAACTGAGAAAATCCGTATCTGGATTTAAGTTACCGGAATAATTGTATTGGTTAAACGGCGTAGCTGGTATGCAGTAACGTATGCTGCCAGATTACCAAACCATACTGGACGCAGATTATGAGTAGTGCGGTATCCATTTTGGAAAACGAGGTAACGACATCGAAGGTGAATGAACCGCCAAACAAGCGGCCGGGTTCCAGGCTTAATGCGTTCCCCGAAATGGATGATCAGCAATTTCAGCAGTGGGTGGAATTGCTTGAACAAAGAACGGGCATGCGTTTGCCCGACAATCGTCGTTCATTTTTGGTAACCAACCTTGGCATACGCATGCGCGAGCTTGGTTATAGCAGTTACCAGGACTATTACGATCTATTGCATTCCGGCTCCGGTGGTCATGTTGAATGGGACAAACTGGTCCATTACCTGACGGTACATGAAACACGGTTTTTGCGTCATGCAGATACACTGGCGTTGATTTGTGAAAAATATCTGCCGCGTTCAACCTGGGAAATTAAGGAACAGCCCGTCACTGTTCATATCTGGAGCGTAGGTTGCTCAACCGGCGAAGAGCCTTACAGCATGGCAATGGCTGTTGATGATCACCTCCGGAAACTGGGCTGCGAGTTTTACCTGGGCGTCATTGCCAGCGATATAAGCCGCGGCGCAATCGCCATTGGACGCGCCGGGATATATAACAAAAAACAGCTGCAAAGAATCGAACCAGAGTGGCTAAAAAAATATTTTGAAAAACTGCCGGATGGTCGTTATCAGGTCGTTCCCGAACTTAGACAGCGGGTTTGTTTTAACCAGTTAAACGTTGTCGATATGGAACGAGCACCGATGGGTGCAATGGACATCATCGTCTGTCAAAACCTGTTAATTTACTATGATCGCGCAAGACGAGAACAAATTGTCAATAATTTTGTAGAGCACTTAACGCCTGGGGGGATATTAGTGTTAGGCGTAGGGGAGTTGGTCAATTGGTCACACCCAAAACTGGAGCGGTTGAATTACGCCAACACCCTGGCATTCAGGCATAAGTAATTAAAGGTGCATTGATGAGTATTGCGCAACAAGAATTAGATTACACCACATTGAAGTGGGTCAAGGATGAAATTCAGGAAAGTCTGAACCAGACGCGTCAGGCCCTGGAAGCGTATGTAGAAAACCCCAACGACTCAACACAAATCCGTTTTTGTGCGACCTATCTGCATCAAATCTATGGCACCTTGCAGATGGTGGAAATCTATGGCGGCGCACTGCTCGCCGAAGAAATGGAACTGCTCGCCAATGCCATTTCCCAGGGCAAGGTCTCCCGCAAGGAAGATGCCTATGATGTCCTGATGCGTGCCGTTTTGCAGTTACCTGCATACCTGGAGCACCTGGAAAATGGACAGCAGGACATGCCTGTCATCCTGTTGCCGTTATTGAATGACTTGCGCACCGCACGCGGTGAGCCGCTGTTAAGTGAAAATGCATTCTTTGCACCGAACTTGAGTGTTACACCACCGGAAGATACCAAAAAACCCAAAAAAGAACCGGTTGATATTCAGCAATACGCGAAAAAATTGCGTCCTGTCTATCAGGCAGCCCTGGTACGTTGGTACCGCGATATCAATACGCCAGAAGCGCTGAAAAAACTCGCTATAGTGATCCGTGAATTACTGAACAACTCCACTACAGAAAATGCCACACGCTTGTGGTGGGTAGCCAGCGGTATCGTGGAAGGTTTGCTGGACAGCGGCCTAGAAGCAAGCAACTCTGTTAAACAATTGATGGGGCACCAGGTCGACCGACAAATCAAACGTATCATTGATGCGGGTGAAACGGCATTTAATGAAAACCCACCCGTTGATTTGCTCAAAAATTTACTTTATTACGTTGCGACGTCCACCTCACAAGGTAGTCGGACCGGCCAGATCAAAATGGCGTTTAACCTGGAGCAGTTATTGCCAGGCAGCGTCGATGTCAACGAAGCTTTCGCACAATTGCGTGGCTCCAATACTGACTTGATGCAGAGTGTATCTTCGGTCATTAAAGAAGACCTGTTACATGTTAAAGACCAGCTGGATATTTTTGTTCGCACCAAAGACAAACCGGTCAGTGACCTGGAACCCCTCACCGAGCATTTAAACCGTATTTCCGATACATTGGCCATGCTGGGGCTGGGCGATTTACATAAAATTATTCAGGACCAGAACAAAAGTGTTGCTGAAATTGCCCAGGCAGGCCAACAACCCAGTGAAATCAGCTTAATGGAAGTGGCCAGTGCCTTGCTCTATGTTGAGTCTTCGCTGGAAGGCGTACAATCCACAGCAAGCAGTAGTGCAACAGGAAGCGAAGAGAAAACCGATACCCTGTTACCACCCAGTGAACAGCGACAGCTTAACAACCTGGTTATCGGAGAAGCTACCAAGCTGGTGTCCGAGGTCAAAGAAGCATTTAACGCTTACGCTGTGGATACCGCAAACCGGGCAGCCATTCAGTCAACACCGGAAAAACTCGACCAGATTCGTGGTGTTTTAGCCATATTAAATCTGAAGCGCGCCGCCAATTTGCTGAACACCTCTATCGATTACATTCGCCACCAGTTATTGCGTGAAGATATCGAGCCAAACCAGAAAGCACTCGACCTGTTAGCCGATGTCATTACCAGTATTGAATACTTTCTGGAGGCCGTTGCCGAGGAACGTGGTCATCCGGAAAACATTTTGAGTGTGGCCGAAACCAGCGCACAGGAACTGGGCTATTCGCCGGAAGCCATTAGTGAACTGGAAACTTCTCGTGAAGAACTTGCGGATGAACCAACAGAAATTATTGAAGCTGCAGGTACAGAAGCGGAAATTGCTGAGAGCATCGAGCCTGAACCAGTCACGGAACCTGTTGAAGAGACTGACATACTGGATGCCGCAAACCTTAGCGAACCACTTTCACTGGAAACAGAGCCCGCTTCCGACGTCACACCTGCTGTGGAAGAACCGTTTGAAACTCCAGCACCGGAGCCCGCTGCAGCAGCCCCTGCAACGCTACCGGCAGTAGCATCGACATCCACCCTGCCTGAAGACGATATTGACGAAGAAATTCTTGAAATCTTCCTGGAAGAGGCTGATGAAGTCGTCGGTACCATGAAGGAAAATCTGCGTGCCTGGAAACAAAACCATGACGATTCGGAAGCACTCACTGTGCTACGCCGTTCTTATCACACCATTAAAGGTAGTGGCCGTCTGGCAGGCGCAAAAGTCGTGGGTGAATTTGCCTGGGCGATTGAAAATATGCTCAACCGCATCATTGAAGGCCGTCTGGAATTACGACCAGAAATCTTCGACCTGATGGAAAAGGCCGAAGCTACCCTGGAATCAAGCATTCAGCACCTTAAAGGTGATCTGGACACACAGCCAAATGTACAACCCATTGTCGATTTAGCGGAAGCATTTGCCAATGGCAGCTATGCCGGAGAAGCAGAACCAAAACCGGATCTTATCGATGAACTCCTCGGTGACATTGGCACACCTGCCGAAACGCCGGATTCAGCAACAGCAGAATTAGAGAATGAAATATCAGCGCCAGTGACCGAGGATGAAACGCCGACTCAGGAAATCGCTCTGGAGAATATCCCACAGCCACCAGTCTCTGAAGCAACTATCTCGCAAAATCTAACGCTGATCGAGATATTTCAGAAAGAAACAGCCATGCACATTGCAGCTGTTGAAAATTATCTTAGTAATTATTCAGACAGTGATGTACAGCATGTTAGCGAGCCACTTATGCGGGCGCTACATACCCTGCACGGCAGCGCCAATATGGCGTCCGTTGAAAATATCGCAGACTTAAGCGAACACCTGGATCGCTATTTTGCGACCATGTATGACAGCAAACAGGCAGTGCCATCTGATGCGATTGATGTATTGAGTCAGGGCATTGACCTGATTAAAGGCATGCTACAGGGCATCGAGGACCCGGCTTATGTGTCACCGGATACATCAGAACTGGTCACACGCATTCATGAACTGCACCAGGAAGCCAGGGAAATTGAGCTTCCGCATGAAGCAGCGATGTTATCCATCGTTGGCGATAGCCAGCAGCTGCCTCAGTCCGATGGCCTGGAAGACACAATGGAGATCATTGCCAAACGCTCTCCAGAC
>NZ_CDLKIE010000261.1:0-4080 GCF_975902315.1 Kaarinaea lacus
TATTTTTATAAAATCAATACTTCTTTATATGATAAAATTATCATAGAACTTCAGGAACAATCAGAGGAAAAATAGAACAGCGGAAAAGAGAGCAATCTCTCTTAATGTAAGGTGATAACATTGAAAATATATATTTTGTTTACAATGTAAGATAATTTATTACTGGTATCGTACTCAAATGATATCTCTTTGCCGAAACCATCCAACGCTTTCTTCAAGCGCATACCAGCACTATATTCCAGGCTTATACTGGGGCCACCGTCCGAAGTCAGTCTTGTTAATTTGCCCCTTTCGTTAAATTCGTAACGAAAATTGGATTTAGTGCTGTAAATCCAACTATTATTAACTTTTTCAAGCTTGCTTCCTATATCCAGTCCAGATGTCCAAGTCCCGGAGTCATTGGTATATCGGTAAAATCGCCCCTTAGCCGTCTTTAAAATAACAAAAGATTCACTAACAATCTGGAGTTGAGTGTCATAGTTATGCGACCAACGGCTACCGAAAACACTGTTTTCTTCCAGAAGGTGATTATAGTAGCGGACAAATGACAGTGTTGGTGAGGAATAGTCTACTGACTGCTCGAACTTGTTACCAGTTGTTACATCGATTGGATTACCGACTCGCACAGGACAAATAGATGGTGACGGTGGTGGCATGCACCCAAATACTTTCTCGTCCCATGTCCAGCCAAGCGGACATCCACTACCTTTAATTTCAATTGTTGCGCCGCTGTAAGGCCAAAACGTTGCCCAATCTGTTGGAAGTGCACCCTTTGAGTTAGGCATTCTATATTCATGGTTACAATAAATTTCTTTTGCTTGAATGTTAAATCCATTCTCTCCAGGCGTGAGAGGTGCATTGATTCTTAGGTAATTTCCACCACTTGCGAATCCTCCTGGAACTTGCCATTCCATACCGAGAGCTCTGAGATCTTCATTCATTAGCTCTTTGGCTGCAACGCCTGCGCCACACGCTGCTAAAGCACTTGAAAACTTGTTTTTTGTTAAATATGCGTCTAAATCTCTGACTTCCCAGTAAATATAATCATCTGCAGGTGTAACATCAGAAGTCAATGACAGGTAAATCGAGATAAAAAGCAATGCAAAGGTATGAACATTACGGCGGGACAACATGGTACATCCTTATTGTTATAGTTATCTATCAATTATTGGCAATTTAAGAATTGCCATTTTATTGTTATATTGTTTAGCGCAGCAATGGTAACAATTTTGATTAGCCGCAACAAATTCGGACGTAACAGTACTACACCAATACTTAAAAAACACTTAATTGAAACTGATCTATTTCAATCAATATCAGTTTAGATTAATTCTTACTATATAAACATCGAGGATTCTCATTGACGAATATATAGAATCCTGCGTTATGCGAAAAAATGGGTTTAGATCCTGTTACATATCACGAAATATTTTTTGCCGGAACTACAAAGCTGGTAAACCACACCCCGGCTAATTAATTCGAATCGAATTGCTTTAATCATACAGATAACACCTAACTTTATGGGTTTCGGTAACTTTGTGAGGATCGGGGTAGCCATTTCGGCATTTTTGGGAGGCTTTGGCACAGCGGGGATTGAAGTGACAACCTATTGGTGGGTGGATGGGTGATGGCATTTCACCGCGCAGTTTGATGACTTCTCTGCCGTCTTTTTCAATGGTAGGTACTGCAGATAATAAAGCCTTTGTGTAGGGGTGCATGGGATTTTTCATAACTTCTTCCACCTGGCCATATTCGACGATGCGCCCCAGGTACATGACGCATATTTCATGGGCCAGGTATTCCACTACCGAGAGGTTATGGGTGATGAACAAATAGGACAGTCCTAATTTGTCTTGCAGGTCTTTTAACAAGTTAAGGATTTGCGCTTGCACGGACACGTCCAGTGCACTGGTAGGTTCGTCGCATACGATAAGCTTGGGTTCCACGGCTAATGCTCGTGCTATACAAATACGCTGGCGCTGTCCACCGGAGAATTCATGGGGATAACGCAATTTGTGATCAGCAGACAATCCTACCTGTTCGAGCAATTCTTCAATGCGCTTTTCTCTTTGTTTGGCATCGCCGCCCACGTGCTGGGCGATCATGCCTTCTTCGATGATATCCTTAACCATCATGCGCGGATTCATGGAAGAGAATGGATCCTGGAAAATAATTTGCACGTCACGGCGCTTGGCACGCAGTTCTCGAGATTTAAGACGGTTGAGCTGTATGTCTTCCAGTTTCACACAACCCGCCGTCGGCCTGACTAATTGCAGTATACCTTTACCAACGGTGGTTTTACCGCAACCGGACTCCCCTACCAGGGCCAGTGTTTTACCTTTCGGGATATCCAGCGATAAGTCATCCACTGCTTTAACAAAGCCCACGGTGCGTTTTAACAAGCCTTTTTGCACGGGGAAATGTACTTTTAATCCGTCTACATGCAACAAGAGAGGTTCGTCCTCGCTGACCGGCAACGCACTTTCCTGGGTAATGACTGCTTCAGTTTCAGCTGCTTCTGAAATTTTTGTTGGACGTTCCTGATAGGCGTCCAGCATATGACACAAGGCACCACCTGTTGAGGTTTCAGACCAGCGTGGTAATTCATTGCGACAGACATCCCAGGCATAGTCACAACGGGGCTCGAAACGACAACCACTGAATGTTTGCGCCAATGATGGTACTGAACCTTGTATCACTGCCAGCTTTTGATCACGCTTGTTCATGGTTGGCAACGAATCAAATAACTTTTTCGAGTACGGATGCTGGGGATTGGCAAAGAACTGGTTGCGATTGGCCTGTTCGACTATCTGGCCGGCATACATCACCGCAACACGATCGGCCATTTGCGATACCACGCCCAGGTCATGAGTGATCAACATAATCGCCATGCCGGTATCTTTTTGCAGTTTTTGCAATAGTTCCAGTACTTGCGCCTGAATCGTTACATCCAGTGCGGTAGTGGGTTCATCGGCAATTAACAGTTCAGGATCACCGGCCAGTGCAATGGCGATCATTACCCGCTGTTTCATACCACCGGAAAGCTGATGCGGATACTCATTGTAGCGGCGTTGCGGATCAGGAATACCCACCGCATCGAGCAATTCAAGCGAGCGCTTCTTTGCCGAAAAATCGCCAAACTTGCTATGCCGTGATACCGTTTCCTTGATCTGTTTTCCGATCGTTAATACCGGATTCAGGCTGGTCATAGGCTCCTGAAAAATCATGGCCATGCGGTTACCGCGTACATTGCGCATTTGCATCTCGGTGAGTTGCAGCAAGTCTTCGTCATGCAATTTCACGCTGCCGGCGACAATACGACCAGCCGGTTCAGGCACCAGGCGCATGAGTGATAAAGAAGTCATCGATTTGCCGCAACCGGATTCACCCAATAGCGCAAATGTCTCACCTTTTTCAATGGTGAAGTCGATACCATCCACGGCGCGCACGGTCTGGTCACTGGTTTCAAACCAGGTTTTTAAACCGGTAACCGTTAATAATGAACTTTTTGGTTTTTCTTTATCAGTCATTGCTTTTTGCTTCTACTCGACCGTGTTTATTTAGACCGGGTAATCCGGGGATCAAAGGCATCGCGCACTGCATCGGAAAACAGGTTTGCCGCCAACACTAACGTAAACATAAACATAAAGGCCGCTACTAACGACCACCAGACGATGGGATCACGCGCCATTTCCAGTCGTGCGCTGTTGATCATGTTCCCCCAGCTGATCGTGATGGGATCCACACCCACACCCACATAAGACAGCACCGCCTCTGCCAGTACCAGGCCACTAAAATCCAGCACAATGGAAATTAATATAATATGCATCACATTAGGTAAAATGTGACGCATCATGGTTTTAAAATGCCCGGTACCAAAGGCGTGTGCTGCTTCTATGTAGTCCAGTTGACTGACCTTAAAGGTTTCGCCGCGCAACAGACGACACAAACCCGTCCAGCTGGTGATACCCAAAATCATGCATAAAAACAACAATCGCAGGTCAGCGCGCTCGGTCACGGTTTCAAATATTTCCGGGTTATTGGCCATATAAACCTGCAATGACAATATAGCCGCGGCGA
>NZ_CDLKIE010000262.1:0-4520 GCF_975902315.1 Kaarinaea lacus
TAGAAGAACGACAACGATTGATTAATACCCATAGCTCGAAGCTTGTCGAATTGGCGACTGAACGTACCCGAACGGTACGGCGCTATTTGATTACTGATAAGGGGCTAAATGCCGCCCAGGTAGGGGAATGCCGTCTCAGCTTTAATCCAGAAGATACCGAGCCACCAAGAGTAGTCGTCACATTGTGATCTACTACCTGCAGATATGTATGGTTGTCTGCAGTTATAAAATGTATGAGATTCATTGCGCAGCGATATGAGAAGAATAATTCTAATTGGAGTTTTCTCGCTAGTCTCATTAATATTGATAGTTTTTATTTCACTATTCGCCTACCTGCAATTCGCGGATTTAAATCGCTTTAAACCACAAATTTCCCAACGTTTATCCACCTACCTGAACCGTTCTGTGGTTATCGACGGTCCATTTGATATCAATTTAATACCACTTGGTTTATCACTGACTGATGCGAAAATTGCCAATGCTTCATGGGGTACTCAGCCGGAAATGTTAAGAGTCCATCAACTGGATTTGCAACTGGGATTACTAGCGCTGATTTCCGGGGAGCTGATTATCCACAAATTTATACTGGATGATGTGCAAATTCTGGTTGAACACAACGAGCAAGGTGAGAATAACTGGCGAATACGAGAACCAGGGAAGCGGCAAGAAAAGACTGCAGTAGAATCTTCAACCATACCGCTGGATTTTGTCTCCGATGTAGAGATTGATATCAGGAATATCACTTTGTCATATCGTGAATCACCCACATTACCACATCACGATTTCGTACTGAATAAAGCGACACTTAAAGGTCTAAGTGACCTTGATGCATTACAGATAGATGTTTCGGGGCAATTCGACGGCCATGTTTACCAGGTAGCAGGCCAAACAGGCAGGTTGGCCGAGCTACTGTCCGTTAACAAAAGATTTCCAGTGGATCTACAGGCTAAAGCGTTTAACACAGACTGGGCAATTAAAGGTGATGTGCTAAATGCACTGAAATTGGAGAATATTCAGCTCAACGTTCAGGCGAGTGCTAAGGATTTTACAGCCTGGCAAGAATCATTGGGTGTGAGTATCAAGAGTGGTCCAGTCAACATTAATGCTGACATTGCAGGCAACCTAAATAAATTGACTGTTAAGAATCTGGCAGTACAGCTAGCTAAAACAATGGTCACTGGGAATGTGGCAGTTGATATGAGTACAGAAAAACCTGACATCAGTGCTCAATTAAATATGCAAGATATACACATAAAAGAGTTTCTTGGTGCGTTTCAAGCCGAGCCAACAAAAAAGAATAAGTCTGCATCACAAGAAGTTAACTTGAATCCTTTTGAAGAACCGTTGGACCTGGAATTTTTAAGTCTGTTTGATGCTTCAGTACAGTTTTCGGTTAATACTGTTGGTTATGATGAATGGATAATAGATCAATTCAATGCTGCAATTGCTGTTAAAAATGGCCAGTTCTCTATATCGCCGTTTTCAATCGCGAGCCCACTAGGACAGGCAACTGGAAAATTCAGCCTGTTAAACGAGCAGGGTATTAATGTTGCAAAACTGGATATTGATGCTAAAGAGTTGGCGTTAGGAAAATTTTATGACATGGCAAGTACCTATCAGGGTATTGGAGCCTTGCAAGGTAGTTTACACACCAAAGGTAAATCACTGTCTAATTTGTATGCCAATCTGCAAGGTAATGCTACAGCACATTATGCTAATAGTGCGCATAAACACACAACACAAATTGTCCTGCAACGAACGAATCCTGCAAACAGTGCTGCACCATTTGCGGTTGCTATCGATGGTGAACTACAAAAAGTACCTTATAAAATCACGGGAGAAATTGGTGGTCCCCAGGCATTGATTAGCGATAACCCTTACCCGTTAACAGCGCAGTTGAGTTTTTTAAATGTAGACACCAAAGCCAGAGGAACAATCGCGGAACTGTTCGAGGCAAAAGGTTTTGATATTAAAGTTGATGCTCGCACCAGCCATTTAGCCACTCTTGAAAAAACACTGGATATTGGTTTGCCTGCCTTGAAAAAAGCACAAGTGAAAACCGTATTTCGTGGTGATTATTCGCTATTAAAATTTGATCATATTCGGGTAAAAGGCAGCAATGCGCGATTGTCTGGCAATGTGCATATAGATTTTGAAAAAAAACTGCCCTATATCTTTGGCAACATTAACATCGATGAGCTCGACCTGGCTGGAATACAAAAAGAAATAGCTCGCGTAAATAAAGCGGAACGTGTCAAGCGAGATAAGGATGCAAAGGATCAAAAAGCAATCCTCGCTGAAACTATGTCGTTCTCTGCGCTGCAAGATTTTAATATGAATATCAAGCTGAAAGCCAGGGATGGCAGTTTAAACATCCCAAATTTCTCTATTGATAAAGCGGCTGCTGAATTAAGGGTGGAAAATAGTGCGTTGTCAGTGTGGCATGTCAATATAGATAGCCCTGCCGGAAATATAAAATCACATTTCAAAATTAATGCGAAAGAAAAAATACCCGTCGTTGACGCGCGTTTGAAGAGTGATGAACTGGACCTCGAAAAAATAGAGCTTGAAAATGGAGAACAATTCTTCTGGAAAGCGTTGGCAAGTGCTGATGTTTCACTCCACACGCAGGGAGATTCTCTGGAACAATGGTTAAAATCAGTAGTTGGGAATATCACATTAAATTACGAACACAAACAGCTGGAACAGATTCACGCAATACAATTAGCGCGAGAAGCGTCGCAAAATGTTGCCGATGCCCCTGTTGCGGTGAGGCTCAATAGCAAGTACAAAGATACGCTGTTTCTTGGTTTGGGTAGTATTAGCGATCCTTACACCTGGGCGGCTCGTGACGAACCGACCAGCTTCGATTTAAAAGCCAACATCAAAGGATTTGTTACGGAAGTGCAGGGTAAAATTGATGACCTTATCAGTGGTAAAGGTATGGATATCCAGCTGTCAGTTAACAATTTGCAGGCTTTAGATCCTTCTCTGAGCCAAAATGATTTCGTCAATAGAGTAGGCAAGGTACAGGTTACATCGGAGATTAAGGGCGATTACACTTCCATTGTGGCATCCAGGCTTGACGGAGTCATTGGACAAGGGCGAATAACGGGATCAACGTCAATCAATATGCAGCAGCAACCAGTTATGATGGAGTTTGACTGGAATATAGATGGTCTGGATATTTCAAAATGGGCGGAAGATGATACGACAACGGCAAAAAAACAGGATAAAACGAGTAAACAATTTTCATCGGAAGAGTTGCCCTTTGATTTACTGAAAGAGGCTAACTTAAAAGGCAGAATAAACGGCAAAAACATTCAATTCAGGCGAGTAAAAGCACTTGAAGTAAAAGCTACGGTTGACCTGAAAGATGGGGCGTTAAAATTTGATCTCGATCGCTTAACAGCGGCTGATGGTAGTTTAAATGCGAATCTGGAAATCGATAGTAAAGCTGAACCGCCTCGTGTTTCCGTGCAGATGAATGTTCCTAAAATCAATATGTCAGAGATTGCACGCAACACCGCTGCGGAAGGATTAGTGAGAGGCTACTTTGGCGCTGAGGTGTCTGTGAGTTCAACAGGTAACAGTACCGCTGAATTGGTGGCTGGACTGGATGGCCACGTTCGATTTTTAATAGATGAAGGAACTATTGATTCTGCGCTATTTGATATTTATACGGGCGGATTACGCGCTATGGTGGGAATGATGACAATAAAAAAAGAGAGAACCACCAAAATTAATTGTGGTATTTGCGGCTTGACATTCGATAAGGGGAAAGGAGTAACCGAAGTCGCGTTATTAGATACAAAGCATTCTACTTTAGTAGCAGAAGGGTGGGTTGATTTTAATAATGAGACTTTTAGTTTGAAGGCATCTCCGGTTAGCAAAGGTATTCCACTGAATATGGAGTTACCGGTGATCATTGAAGGACCGTTTTCCAATCCACGTTTTACCACAGAAACAACCTCGGCATTATACAAGGCCGCTGAGATAGCCACAGTTTGGATTGTTCCTGGTACGCTGGTTTTTATTGGTTACGATGGATTAAGATCTAGCGACAACAATCCCTGTGTTAATATGGTGGCACCGTCCAGGGATCGGATTGGAATGCGTGCAATCAAGGGGGCCGGTAAAGCTGTTAAGGATGTCGGATCAGCATTTAATAAGAGCTTGTCGAGGTTGTTGGGAGGAGGCTCCGGATCCGGCGCAAAAGAAGAAGGTGATGTTGGGGCCAACGATGAATAAAAGACTCAGTTGAAGAACAGGCTAAATATTATTATTTGTAATAGCGCTTGCGTAGTTCCTGTGGTATGCAACATAAGCTGTAAAAAAGATAGCATAAATTGCAAAAACGTACCCTGTAAAAGGCAAAATTGGCGGTGAACGGGTGCTTTATACTGATAGTTGTCATTCAGCAAATCACCCTAGTGAAACCTACTTTAGGTAATAGCGGACGATAAGATAACACACCAACAAGCGGACATATGAATGATCAAAACGGTTTCATTTTTGAA
>NZ_CDLKIE010000263.1:0-12753 GCF_975902315.1 Kaarinaea lacus
GCCGCATGGCGGCGAGCGGTATCGAAATGCGCTTATGAACAGTAACTGGCTAGACGAAATCAAATGGACCGATGATGGTCTGGTACCGGTTATTGCCCAGGACGCGGCAACGGGCAAGGTCATGATGTTTGCCTGGATGAATCGTCAGTCTCTGCAATTGTCTGTTGAAGAAGGGCGGGCTATTTACTGGTCGCGGTCACGACAAAAATTATGGCGCAAGGGCGAGGAGTCCGGTCACGTACAAAAAATTAAGGAAATCCGGCTGGATTGCGATAACGATGTCATCCTGCTGGCCATTGAACAGGTCGGTGGCATCGCCTGTCACACCGGGCGCGAACGCTGTTTCTATAAACAACTGCAGGATGGACAATGGGTGGAAGTTGAGCCTGTTATTAAAGATCCCTCTGCTATTTATAACAAGTAACCACGGCTCACTATGTCTAACAACGATATCCTGACTGAACTGGCAAAAATTCTGGAGCAACGTAAAGGTGCTGACGCAGATAGCTCCTACGTGGCCAGTCTTTACAGCAAGGGACTGGACAAAATCTTAAAAAAAATTGGCGAAGAAGCCACTGAAACAGTGATTGCGGCGAAAAGCGGTGATGCTGAACAAATTGTATATGAAACAGCCGATTTATGGTTTCACACGCTGGTGTTATTAGCGCACCAGGGATTGGGGCCCAAAGACGTATTGGCTGAGCTGGAGCGCCGCTTTGGTACATCCGGCCACGAAGAGAAAGCATCACGAGGAAAGTCCACATGAGCGATTGTTTATTCTGCAAGGTGGCTGACGGAACTCTGGCCTCTGAAATGGTCTATGAAGATGATCAAATTGTTGTTTTCAAAGATATTTATCCTAAGGCTGATGTGCATTTACTGATGATTCCAAGGCAACACATCGCGAGTCTGGCCGAGCTGGATACGATACATGACGGTATAATCGCCAAAATGATGCGTTTATTGCCTCAAATCGCTAAACAGCAGGGACTGGACAATGGTTTTAGAACTATTATTAATACTGGCCCTGGAGGCGGACAGGAAGTCTATCATTTGCACATTCATTTATTAGGCGGTGGAAGTTTGCCCGGTTTTGCATAACAATACGCGGCTAAACTAAAAATACTGCGAAGCGGAGATTTAAATGGGAATTAGTATTTGGCAATTATTAATTATTCTGGCGATAGTGCTGGTACTCTTTGGCGCGAAACGGCTGCGCAATGTGGGCGGTGACCTGGGCGCGGCGATCAAAGGTTTCCGCAGCGCCGTCAAGGATGGGGAAGAAGATGCGTCGGCTACCAGTGCCAAAATGGAGAAGAAGGAAGACGACGTCATCGAAGGCGAAGTCACTAACAAAGAAAAAGACAAAGCCTGATAATTACTGGCTATTCTTCAGGTGTCAGGGGATTTCCCAAGAAGGCACTAATGCTCAAAACCAGGATTCTGTTTTCAGACCTATTGCTCACATCGTAGCGATCTTATGTTTGATATTGGCATGTTAGAACTCGGGCTTATTGCGGTAGTGGCTTTGCTGGTCATTGGCCCTGAGCGCTTACCGGCAGTAGCTCGTACTATCGGTTTCTGGTTTGGCAAGACCAGAAAATTTGTCACATCAGTGCAGGAAGATTTTAATCGCGAGGTTATCAAGTCGGAAGAGCTGAAACGGCTTGTGGAAGAACAATCCAACATAAAAGACGTGCATGAAATCATTGAGCACACACTTGATGAGTCGCGTAAAACGGTTTCGACCAGTGCAAACCTTGAAACGAAGAAAAAACAGACCCCGCAGCTTGATGAAGTTGACAGCGAAAGTGTTGAGATAAAAAGTGATAGCAAAGGCCTGGATCAAGCGCAAAAAATCGATCAAGAAGCAGAACAGGCACCAGAACCACCGTTAGAACAAGTAAAAAGTAATAAGCCAGAACAGGCGAAAAATTAATAAGTAAAAAAATACGATTATCGACTATAGCCGGCGAATGTTTTGAATGACAGATCCAAAAGAATTTCCTCCACCGGTAGAACAGCCTTTTGTGGCACACCTTGTCGAGCTGCGCGATCGTTTGTTGCGCGCTGTACTGGTCATTATTGTTATTTTTCTGGCGCTGATCGGTTTTTCCAATGATTTATACATTTTCCTTGCTGAGCCATTAATTGCAAGTTTACCGCAGGGTTCAAGCATGATCGCCACCGGTGTGATTGCACCTTTCCTGACGCCGTTTAAACTTACCCTGGTTGTTTCCATTTTTGCGGCAATTCCCTTTCTGCTTTACCAGGCCTGGGCGTTCATCGCGCCAGGACTGTATAAAAACGAACGGCGTCTGGCATTTCCTTTGATTGTCTCCAGTACCATTCTGTTTTATACAGGGATGGTGTTTGCCTATTATGTGGTGTTTCCACTGGTGTTTGGTTTTATGGCAACGACTACGCCTGATGGTGTCGCACAGGCGCCTGATATCAGCATGTTTCTTGATTTTGCCATCAAACTGTTTTTTGCGTTTGGTGTCGCCTTTGAAGTACCGATAGCGACAATTTTGGTGATCTGGAGCGGTATGACGACGGCTGAGAGCCTCGCTGCAAAACGCCCGTACGTTATCGTTGCCGCATTCGTAATTGGCATGCTGTTAACGCCGCCTGATGTTATTTCACAAACCCTGTTGGCATTACCCATGTGGGTGCTGTTCGAATTGGGCCTGGTTTTTTCCAGAATGTATAAGCCTAATAAGGATGACGCAGAAGAAGCGCCGGGATCAGAAAGTGAGTCTGCGCAAACTGCTACGGAAGAGGCTGTTGACGATGGATCGCCTGCTGCAGATTACGGCGATAGCCAGGTAGAAGAACACCAGGACTTGACTGAAGCAGAACTGGATGAGGAACTGGACAGAATTGAAGACGAAGAATATGACTACGATGACGATGCAGAACCTCACCCCGAGTACGAGCCAATACCTGAGGAAGACGATAGTACTAAGTCAGCTGGTGATAGTGACGTACCCCCTAAGGATAGTAATAAATAAGGTATTGGATCGGTTAGAATGTCATTGCATTGCTGTAGCATAACACTACACTTCAATGTGAGAGCTTAGATTTCGTTATTAATAATGGTGGAAACAAACGATGGCTAGAATGGTTCAATGTGTGGTTTTGAAGAAAGAAGCAGAAGGACTGGATAAACCACCTCATCCCGGTGAACTGGGGGTGCGAATTTATGAGAATGTTTCAAAAGAAGGCTGGAAGCAGTGGCTTGAGCGTCTCACGACCATTATCAATGAAAACGGGCTCACCACAGCTGATCCGCAAAATCTTGAAGTCATCGAAAAGCACATGATTGGTTTTCTGTTTGGCGAAGGCGATTTTGGCGGATTGCCGGCTGGATTTCAGGCAGGTGGCGGTGGTAAAAAATAATCACTGTTTACCATTCTTCAATAGCGCGATTTCTATTTCATCTAAAAAATCTTCCAGATGCCACGTAGATTAATTCGCTTCTGCTTACAGCTGTAAGTAAAGTATCGATAGCTCCCGACAATTACTGACTCGCAACAGGATCACCCTCAATCCGCCAGAGTGGATCGACTACTACGTTAAGTTGTCTGTACGCTGCACGTAACGCAGTTTCCACCTGCTCCGGCGACTCTGCCGACGCGAAAATAAAACCCAGATAACTGGCGCCTTCCGGTAAACTCACCAGTTCATGACCTTCGCGGATGGCAATATGTATTGCGTTTATGTGCGGTACTTTTTGCGCGTCGAGTATACCTTCAATCCGGCGTAATATTCCTGAGCGCGGTGTGGGTATCATGAGTACTCCCGCTGCGTTGTCAAATGATTCAATGTCGATCACATCACCCATGGCGTATTTGATCACGAGGGATTCCAGGCTGTATCCACTGGCATATTCCAACAAACGGGCGCACTCGCCACCAATGGTTCGCGCAGCCACTTCGATAATATATGGCACGTCATTATGGAAGCGTAATTCTGCATGGATGGGGCCGGTCTCTAGTCCATAGGCCTGGCAGGCAAGCTCGATGGTTTGTATGGCTTTTTCCTGTAGAAATCTGGATAAACGCGAGGGTGTAACATAATAGGTTTCTTCAAAATACGGGCCTTCCAGTGGATCCGGTTTGTCGAAAATGGCAATGGTATTCAATTTGCCATTTTTCAAAATGCCTTCCAGGGCGATTTCATGGCCGGGAATAAATTGTTCGATCAACAGTGTTGAGCGTGCCTCAACTTCTGACAGTTGAGAAACAATGCGGCTAATAGTTTTAGCCGCTTCGATAAGCTCGCTGCGATTATTTGCGCGAATCACTCCGCGACTGGCGGATAGATTGATTGGTTTTGCAACGACCGGGAAGCTAACGTCAGGTATCTGGCCAGCCGCCACTTCCGCGATGTTTGCTATCCAGTGTACGGGTACGGGTAAACCGGATTCTTTTAGCAGTGCCCTCGCTTTGTGTTTCCAGCGCGTAAATTGAATCGCATCAGGTGGATTATGCGGAAGTCCTAATACCTGGGCTGATGCTGCGGCAATTTCGCTGGCCATGTCATCGGCGGCGATAATTCCCAGGTATGGTTGTTGGGCGGCGGCATGAATAATAGTATCAATCGCGGCCGCCGGATCACTAAAATTAATATGTAATCCGGAAGCAATTTCATTAATTAGTGAATATTCGCCGTTAGATGCAACTTCAATGGGAGTATTGAGGCGTTTGGCAGCATTAATATAAGGCGCCACCCGATAGCTATCGGGTGGCGCCACTAAAAGGATGCGTGATTTTGTATTGGCGTGAGCGGTGTCTTGCAATCGTTATGAAGTTTTTTGCTTTACAATCAGAAAATTAAATTAGCAACCACCTCCTGCAGCACCGCATGCGCTGCAGGTACCGGAGCCGCCGGTGGACGCGAAGACATTTTTAAATACGAAGCTCGCTCCCAGTCCTTGTTGAACATAATCAATTTCAACACCTTCCAGATAATTAAGTGCAACCGCGTCTATATAAACGGCTAAATCATCACGTTGATAAACAGCATCAAATGGTGAGGGTGATTCGGCGAAGGTCATGCCATATGTCATACCGCCGCAACCGCCGCCGGACACAAAAATTCGTACACCGTTAACTTCGTCTTCGGAGTTTAAGAGTTCCACCAGTTTTTCCTGTGCAGCCGGTGTTACGTTAATCTCATCGGTGAGTGTTTCTTTGTATGCAGGTACACTGCTCATGCTTTGACTCCAGTTAAAAAATGTTTGTGACAATATATTAGCACTTTTCTCGTTGATATTAAGGTCTGTTTTACCACGATAGATCTGAAGTTTGTTGTAGTGCCGTGTTAATTTATTGAATATTAACAATTAAAAGTAGATTTTAGGCTAATATCTATTTAGCAGTAGCCTGTATGGGGTAGACAGGTGAATGATCGATTGGTTTCTGTGCTCGGTAATTAAACTAAAACCCCATAAACAATCACATTATTTAATTACCATTATACTTAAGGGACGAGTTCGAACTATTTCTCCTCGCGTTTTCGCTGGAAAAACAGCGCCAGCGCTTGTGAGGAAAATAACGGAATAAATAACAGGATTGGTAATGGCTAAATATGTCAACGTCGCCAAAGCAGCGCGAATTCTGGGTGTGACCCGGGCCCGGATGCAGGAGCTGATTAGAACGGGAGAACTGGAAACTTTTGAAGGGCAAGTAGACGTCGAACTGTTGCGCAGCAAGTTTCCCGGTCTGGCATTTAACGAATCTCCCGTTGTAGAAAGGACGCAAATTATTAAAGATGCTGCGTACGGTGATCGTTTGCAAAAATTTATGAATCCACCTGCCGATGTACTGCAGGCCAGGGTCAGGCGCTTAACGGTAGATCTTAATGTTGAAAGAAGTAAGGCCCGTGATTATCAGGATGTGATTGAAGGTTTGTTGCAACGGCTGTCTGAAATGCAACAGTATAGTGATGAAAGTCAACGCAGGGTAATTCAGGAACTCAATATGTGGCTGTTAGCAAGATTTGAGTCTACTAAATAATAAATCGTACTAGTTATGAGTTATTCAGTAACCTTGATGCCGAACGGCAAAAAATTTCAATGCGAAGCAAACGAATCCATACTTGAGGCGGCACTGCGTTCAGGATTAAATCTTAGCTATCACTGTGCCACTGGAAGCTGCGGCGAGTGTCGAGCCAGGGTTGTTGAAGGTCAGGTTAAAGATCATCGTTACTTTGATTTCGTCATTCCGGAAGCGGAAAAGTTAACTAACACGGTGTTATTGTGTTCGGTAACGCCGAGCAGCGATGTCGTGATTGAAGCAAATGAAGCTGCCTCCGCAAAAGATATTCCAATGCAGAATATCTCAGTGAAAGTCGCAAAACTGGATCGCATAAATGCTAATAACCTGGTGTTACATTTAAGAACTCCGCGCTCCAGAACATTGCGATTTTTGGCGGGGCAATATATTCAGGCGAAAACTGCAACTACTGATCCGGAAAACTTCTACGTAGCCAGCTGTCCCTGTAATGGTATGATTATTCAGTTGCATTTGCAGCGTACTGAAAACGCCTTTAGTGAATTTGCGTTTAATCATTTAAAAGTGGGTGATGCGCTGGAGCTGAATGGACCATTTGGTGAGTTCACCCTGGATGAAGAATCGCGCCGGCCTATTGTGATGGTGGCGCAAGATACTGGATTTGCGCCGCTGAAAAGTTTGATTGAGCACGCCATAGCACTGGATTTACCACAGTCCATGTATCTGTTCTGGCTGGTTGAACAGGGGCGGGATCATTATCAGGCGAACTATTGCCGTTCTTGGGAAGATGCACTGGATTGCTTTATATATCGACCGCTACATTTGGATAAACTCGCAAACGAGGAAAATGATTTTCATTCCGCAGCAGACTACGTGCTGGGTCGCGCGCCCATTGAGTCTGAAATCGATTTATATCTTTCGGGTAGTAGCGCAATGATCGAGGATTTTAGAAAAGCGTTTATTCAAAAGGGAACACCGGATTCCCGCATTCATATCGCGAAACCAGCTTAATTCTTGCTGCAATGGCTAGTCTTTTTTGATTGGCAGCAATGCGCCTGCCAGATTGGTGTTTAAAAAGATGGCGCCGGTAATATCTGCGCCAGTAAGATTCGCGCCCGAAAGATCTGCATCGCTCAGGTCGGCAAGTCGAAGGTCGGCGTGTTGCAAGTTAGCATGTTGGAGATTGGCGTGTTTCAGGGAGAATTGAACCAGATTTGCGTTCTCCAGGTTTGCACCACATAAATCCGCGCCATCCAGTGTGTCCGCTTCTATGTGAAGAAGTTCTGTCATTCCTTTACGATCATAGATGATAATCATAGTTCTGACCTGGATAGAAGCTAGGCTTCCATTACGCAGTTCTTTCCATGCTCCTTGGCAGCAGCAAGGGTTTTTTCTGCGCGAGTTAATACGGCCGCGGCGTTGTAGTCACGATGTACATTGATGAAAGTAAACCCACAGCTTAGGGTGCAGCGGAACTCATCAGGTACTGCTGGGTGGCGTTCCTGTTGTTCCAGAAATGTTTCTGACAGCTTTTCAATGCAGGGGCGAATTTTGTCCTGCTGCATGTCGAGTAATAGCAGTGCAAATTCATCACCACCCAGGCGTGCGGCAAAATCGGTCTTGCGACAATATTGCTGTAAGGTATTTGCCAGGAGTTTTAGTGCCTGATCGCCCGCTGTCTTTCCGGCACTGACGTTTAAGGTTTTGAAGTTATCCAGGTTGATCAATACCACTGCCATTGGAATACCGCGTCGCGCCAGATTGTAGGCGCGCACAAATTCATTATTAAAATGTCGGCGGTTGGGTAATCCCGTGAGTTCGTCAATCCAGCTCTGGTTGGCGATCATTTGCTGCTTTTTCTGGATGTCCTTGGCAATGTATTCAATCGAAGGAAGGATCTCCGCTGTTTCGTTTAGCTGGACGTTGGAATTGTCTTCTTCAAGTTGCCCTTCAGATATCTGTGTTAATCGTGCTTTTACCTTGTCGAAATCGTTTTTAAATATCCGTGAAGCATAGGAAATAAAGAAAAATATAAGACCAATGACAATAAACGAGGTTGTTAGATTCGATAAGCTTAATGTCAAATATATAGGTAAAGATGAAGCAAGGTTTTCTGTCAGCTTTATGGTCCATGTGCTCTCGGGAACACGCATGCTGATACTGTATTGTTCGCGGGCTGTTGATATGGAGCCGGCAACGGTAATGGGTTCTCCGTCATGGTCCAGTAACTGAATAAGCTGTTCCTTGCTAACACTTTCCTGCAAGGTGGCCTTCAGCGTATCAAGACTGAAACTGGCAAACAGGATACCGATATGATTTTGGTCTTCATCATAGATTGGTGTGGTTAAATCGAAGTGTGACAATTCAGGGATGTCACGATGAATGGGTGGGTGGGCAATATGCTCACCCTGCGACAACCGGGTTAGATCTGTAAGACATTGTGGGCCAAGGCGTAGCGACACTGGATCGCCAAGTACCTTGCCATTTTTAGATAGTAATGCGACACCGATGGCCTGGGGTAAAAACTTGCGCATTTGCAATGCCCACTGGTGGGATGCATTGGGTTCGCCGAAGGTGAGGATATCTCTTGTATTGGATTCAGCCGCAACGTTGGCGATGATTTGCCTGTACAGTCTTAGTTGTTTTCCCAGGATCAGGGCTTTGTTTTCCAGTTGTTCCTGGATTTGTTCGTTCTCATAGTTTTTATAATGCGTTCGCACTAACATCAAATTCACGATGGCAGAGACCAGCAACAAAGCAACGATTACCATTGCAGTAATAAAAATGATGCGTTTGAACGAGTTCTTACGTAACGGACTTTTCACTGATAACTTACGATTCTAAATTTTTATAGTGTTGTTAGTTCTGTTGCTGCTATCCTGATCGTTTTGCCAATTGCCCATCACATGTATCACCGTTTCCTGCTTTTTGACTCTGGCCACAACTGTTAGCCAGAATTGTAAAGTGCGAACTGCTGGCCAGGAAATTACGTATTGCTTGAGGAAATTTCCCTTAATTTTGTGACCGCCAGGTTCGCTTCGTCAGCGTGTGCGATGGCATTTGCCAGTCGCGCTGGTGCGGAGCGCCCCATACATTTATGTTCAAGATCGCCATTTATAGCATCTACCATTCCCTGGATCAGGCGCTCCCGATCAAAGGTGGTACCAGTAAGCCATTCCTGGATATCCATTACATCAGCAGCAACTTCACGTGCCAGCTGTTGATGCCTGGACCATAAATCATCAACTGTACCCCCGGTAATGAGCCCGGCAATATTAGTAGTTAGAATATAAACATTCTTGCGCACTAATTGGAATAGTAAATCATCGTGACCCGTTAAAAGCTGGGTTGGAATATCCATGCTTTGCAGGGCATTCGCTAAAATGTCAGCCTTGGGACCGAAAACGGGTGAGGGAACCAAAACTTTGTAATCCTGGCCTTTTTTCTTCTCAAACCAGACAGATATGACGGTGGGGTCTTCGATATGATGTTTTTGCCAATCACGAGGCAATAGTTCGTTCTGTAATAAGGCGATTTTGTCGCGCCATTGAGCTGGAAATTTTCCCAATGCGGGATGCAGGTCGTTTTCCGCCACTGATAAAAGCACAATGTCTGGATCAGGCACAGATTCCATGACCGTGGAGAAGTCGTCACCCCTAAGTACCGGGTAAACCGGCATACCTATTCGAAGTAAACCGCGGGCAAATACACCGCCCATTTCTCCCATCCCTATGATAATTGCTGGTTTTTTCATCAAAAACTCCATTCGAAACTGAAAGGCTTGTGAAATGGTTAGAATTTAGACAAAATGATATCTTTATTTACTATTGTAATTAATACTATTATTGGCTTTTATAGGGGTATTAATCCATAGCTTGATAACCAAAGACATTCTAAACGATCAATCCTCAATCCGTAACACCTTGCGGTGATATTGTGACAGGCATCGTAGCCAATGGTAGTGATAAGTTGGTAGAAATAAATAGAGGTTTTGTTCAGAGCGTCGGATGGGGTATCCTGAAGCAGGTCAAGAACGTCAAATTCGGAGTTCGTAAGTGTGAGGTTTAAAATTTTCGTACACAGCCTTCTACTGGCTTTGTGCAGCTTCGGTATCGGTACTGTACTCGCAGCAAAAGACTCTCAAAAGGACATTGGGGCGGTTTCAGAACACAAAGTTTCGATTGAGGCCGCTGAATCGACATCAGCGGGGGCACAAAGTAGTATCTTCATCACTCGTCAGGCTTCCAGGGCAGGGCAGGGATTGCTCGTCGCTGCGGCTCAAAAAGCGAGCGCCAAACAGGCACCCAGCAAAGAAACGAGCAAGTCCAAATATGAGAATTTCCAGGAACTGGACGTCGAAGCGGAAAATGTGCTTCGCGAAGTTCTCGATTTAAGTAGCGATCTGGCAATAGTCGACGAGCAACACAGCAACCCACCGAAAAACCAGCTTCTGGTACTAATTACATTACAACCTTCCAAGTTTTTTGAACTGGACTACGTGGAATTAAAGATTGATAACCAGATGGTGGCGGCCCACCCTTACACCGACGAGGACATTGCAGCAATGGTGCGAGGTGGTGGACATCGATTGTATCTTGCCAATTTGCCAGCGGGTACTCATGAACTGGAAGCCAAGTTTATTGGTAGAGTGCCAAGGGATCCCGATTACCAGCGGGAAGCAAAGTTTAAATTTATCTCAGGCGTTAATCGCACACTCATCGAGCTATATATCAATGGCGGCAAATCCGGTGGTTTCCCTCAATTTACTGTGAGAGAGTGGAATTAGGCAGCATGGTAATTCTGGACCGGTATAAAAATGCGCTCGATAGTGGAATTAGCCTGGTCTGGCGTGGTGCTGCGATATCAGCTCTTCTTTTAGCTTCTATGACCGCTAACGCGGAAATTATTTGGGTAGGCGTGAAAGACCCAAACATTAAAGATGCGTTATTTGATTCTTATAGAGGTCGTCATTTTTCTTCCATTACTCGACTGCAAATGGCGCAAAAGTTAGGTCGTGTATTAAACCAGGAGCAGGCTGGACTGGTATTGGGCGGTATGTATTTGTCTTATGGTTTCCATGATCAGGCTGCGAGAATTTTTGAAACCTTCCTTAGTGCGGAACAGCCTAAAGAAGTTCGAGACCAGGCCTGGTACTTCCTCGCCAAAACCCGCTATCAGCGTGGAAATTACAGCGGTGCGCTGCAAGCGCTGTCAAAAGTACAAGACACACTGGACTTTGGTTTGTCGCAAGAACGCAATTTGCTAGAGGCAACTATTCTTCTGAAGCAGGACAAAAACCTGGATGCATTGCGAGTACTGAAAAAAATTAATGAACGCTCCGACTGGGGTATGTATGCGAAATTCAATAAAGGTGTGGCTATCTATCATTTGGGTAGAGAGCAGGACGGCGTCAAATTGCTGGACGAAATTGGTACCGCTAGCGGTAGAGACCCGGAAATACTGGCGCTAAAAGATAAAGCCAACCTGGTTCTTGGTTACGGTTATCTGGATAAGGACAATCCCGATGCTGCTAAAGCATATCTGGAGCGAATGAAACTAACCGGGCCATTTTCCAATAAAGCTTTACTTGCGCTTGGGCGTGTTTATTCAGACAAAAAATTGCATAAAAAATCCCTGGTGCCGTGGCTGAAACTAATTGAACGACACCCTAGTGATCCAGCTGTTCAAGATGCATTAATGGCTGTGCCTTTCGCTTTTGGTCAGCTCGAAGCATACAAACAATCTCTGGAATACTATGAGAAAGCGATGCGGTCGTTTCAAGCCGAAATTGAAAAAATTAATATCGCTGCCGATGCTGTGGGTGGTGGAGAAATGCTGGAAGGTATGATCCAGGTTGCTCAAGTGGAACAGGAAGGTGATGACCAGCGTAAATTGAAGAGAGTGTTAGATACTCCTGAAGGTCGCTATTTGACGCCACTATTAGCTAGCTATGAATTTAGAGAAGCTTTGAATAATTACGCTGCTCTGCGTTTATCTTTGGGCAGGCTGGAAGGCTGGTCAGCGAGCCTGGGGACATATCAGGATTTAACAGACAGTAAGCGTAAGGAGTATAAAAAACGTATCGCGCGCGTGCAGTCGAAAGTAATTCTGCTCGTCGAGAAATATCGCCATTACTTGCAGAGTATGGCTTATGATGAGCTGGAGCGCCGTAAAAAACGTTTAGTAAGCTATTTTAACGAAGCGCGTTTCTCTGTAGCTCAAATTTACGATTACGCGGCGAAGCGTTGGGGTAGCGGTAATGAATAGCAGGTTATTCATATTGGTCGCGCTTATTGGGTTACTTTTGAACGGATGTGCTGCGAATAAAAAAGGCACTTTGGCATCCTTGGGGGAACTGGATGTCAAAATTGAAAAAGATGCCCCTATCGATAGTGCTCGGGAAAAGGCAGCAGATAATTACAATAGTTTTATCAGTTCTGCGCCAAAAGATTCGCTGCGTGTTGAAGCATTGCGTCGACTGGCAGACCTGGAACTGGAAAAAAGCGAAGAACATTTTCAGAAGCAAATCGCCAAGCTGGATAGCGAAAAGCAGACTGTTTCAATAGCCAAAGAAGCTGAAATCAAACAAAGCTCCTATGAAAATGCCATCAAATTGTATGAAGATGCCGCCAAAGCATCCGTGGGCGAAGCCAACGATCCGTTGATTTATTACCAGCTTTCCAAGGCCTATGAGCAGGCGGGGCAACCCAGGAAAGCTCTGGAAGCACTGGAC
>NZ_CDLKIE010000264.1:0-6462 GCF_975902315.1 Kaarinaea lacus
CGAAACGAATAGGGCGGGAGACAGTGCAATACGTTGGCAATATATACAAATATTACATCGCCTATCGTCTCGCGCGCGACAAAAAGCAAGCTAAACAAAAGCAAGTTTCACAAACTTCGATGCTTTTAGGTATTAACGAATGACAGCCGATGATCTGTAGTGTAATTGGCCAAATAAATATAACACCTGGAGATTAAGCACTGATAGTAAAATACGGTTATGAAGAAACTGCTTCTGATCATTACTTTATCCGTTTTAGGCTCCAGCGCGTTTTTGCATGCATACGCAGATGACCGATACGATGATCATCCGCCTCCTGAACGATTCAAGTTGCGTATTGGCGGTTTTCTCATTGACCGCTTTGATACCACAGTACGACTAGATTCCAATCAGTTTCCTATTGGCACCCTCATCGACCTGGAGGAGAATTTCAACGTCGACTCCAGTGAAACTGTGGTGCGGCTTGATGGTTTTTACCGCTTTAATAAACGGCATCGCATAGACTGGACTTACTACCGCAGTCGGCGAAATGGTACAGCGATCGCCACGCAAGAATATATTATTGGTGATCCCGATGATCCGGAGGGGGGGATTGTTATTCCCAAGGACGCGCGCATTAGTACCCAATGGAATTATGATCTGCTTAAACTTGGTTATGCCTACTCCTTCCTCAACAAACGCAAATACGAAATGTTTATCGGAGCAGGTTTGAATATTCGAAACCTTGATTTAGAAATCGAGTATCAGGCGGATTTGGCCAACTTCAGTGAGCAAGATCGTATAGAAGGGGATGGTTTAGTACCACTGCCCACCCTCGTGTTTGGCAGCAGGTGGAATTTTACCGAAAAGTTACAGTGTATCTTCAGGTACGAGCTATTCATGCTGCAAGTGGGTGACTACAAAGGCAGTCAGCAGGATTTCCAGTTACTGTTAGAGCATAGTACGTTCAAGCATGTTGGATTTGGGCTGGGTATTAACACGGTAGATTCTAATATCCGGGCTCAGAGTGATAATTTACGCGGTGAGTTCGACTCACGCATTCTGGGTTTACTCGGGTATACTAAGATTTATTTTTAGTGCCCACATCCACAGGCATAGTTACTGTGTCAAATTAATTACAACAGGTATCAATTAATGACCAATGAAATAGCGTTTGTTTTTGCAGTGATCCTGGTTGCCGCTGCACTCATGGCCAGCAACCGGGTGCGTTTTGACATTGTTGCTTTACTCGTTGTGCTGGCGTTGATGCTCAGCGGCGTATTGACGGTAGGCGAAGCGTTAACTGGATTCGGAAGTTCAGTGGTTATCCTGGTCGCCGGATTGCTGGTTATTGGTGAAATGCTGGCTCGCACGGGTGTGGCCAGTGCCGTAGGTGACTGGATTCTCAAAAAGGGTGGAAATAATGAGACACGGCTGTTAATTCTTATTATGTTCGGTGCCGGGGTGCTGGGTTCAGTCATGAGCTCGACAGCCGTGGTTGCTATTTTTATTCCCATCGTATTACGTATTGCTGCAGAAACTAACCTTAATTCGTCCCGCATGTTGATGCCTATGTCTTATGCCGCACTAATTAGTGGCATGCTGACTTTAATTGCGACCACGCCAAACATCGTCGTGCATGAAGAGCTTAAAGGTGCGGGATTCGAAGGTTTTGGATTCTTCAGTTTTACGGTGGTTGGCCTTGCGATATTGGTAGTAGCTATTGCGTACGTGTTGTTAGTCGGTCGGCGACTACTGCCTGGTGAGGCTGTCGTGCCGGGCAGTGGCAAGAGTAGCCGGCCCATTGAAGAACTCTGGGATGATTATCGGATCGACGAAAAATACGAAAACCTGCGAATCGATAATAATTCTTCTTTAGCAGGTAAAACTATCGCGGAAACAGAACTTGAAACTCGCTTTAAAGTGCGTGTCATTGGCGTAATGCGTCCTGTTTCTCGCGGTGAAGAACGGATCGCGTCTCCTTCTCCCAGTACCGAACTTAAGGCGCAAGATGTACTGCTAGTGGTAGGCAAGCCGGATGCGATTGACCAACTGATTGCAGAAGATTCATTAACGATGATACCTCCAACCAAGCAGAACAGACAGCGCTGGCTTTGGGAACTCGGTGCAGTGAGCGTCTTAATACATCCTGAGTCGAGTTTGATAGGCAAATCATTGCGCGAAGCGGAGTTCAGGTCCAGGTATGGTGTCCATGTGGTAGGAATACGTCGTAAGAAGGAACCTGTTGCTGATTTTAAAGATGTTAAATTGCACTCAGCCGATAGCCTGCTTGTGATAGGCCCCTGGTCACAAATTCTTCAATTGCAGTCGCGGGCTCACGATTTTGTTGTGCTCGAGGTCCCTGCCGAACAGGCTGATATCGTACCATCCTATCGTAAAATGCCAGTGGCACTCAGCATACTGGTGACGATGGTTTTGCTGACGATCTTTGATGTAGTGCCATTGGTGACCTCTGTGCTACTGGCGACTCTTGCGGCGATATTTACTCGTTGTCTTACCATGGAAGATGCGTACCGATCCATCCACTGGAGTAGCCTGGTGCTCATTGCGGGCATGCTGCCGCTCGCGGATGCGTTAAATAAAACCGGTGGTACAAAAATAGTGGTGGATGCGCTGATGTCCGCAATGGGCGATTCAGGACCTTATATGTTGCTTAGCGTTATCTTTTTCCTAACGGCTATTCTGGGATTGGTGTTGTCCAACACGGCTTCCGCCGTGCTAGTGGCACCCGTTGCAATAGTTGTAGCCGGCGCAATCGATGCTTCACCGTATCCCTTTGCAGTCGCAGTACTGATCGCCGCATCGGCTGCCTATTCAACACCTGTATCAACACCAGTGGTAACCCTGGTGGTTGATCCTGGCCGCTATAAATTCGTCGACTTTATTAAAGTCGGTGTGCCGTTGTTGTTTCTGACCTATCTTGCCACCATAGCGGTGGCACCGATGATCTTTCCGTTTTATCCTTCTTAAATGTTTAAGCGTTAATTCGGTACTGTTTTTTCCAGGGATGTCAGTTGCATATCGGGCCAGCAAATAATTAACTATGGTTTAGAAAATAGTTCATCAAGGCGTTCGGTTATCAGGGGAACAGAAGGTGGCGTGCGGGTGCTTTTTTCACTGACGTTACGAATCATGGATAAATGGGTTCCACTTACGGTTTGATGATCGACTCCGGCAAGGCGTGTGGAATCAACGGTAACGACACCGTCGCCCAGGCCGTTGGTCATCGATTTTAAAAACACTTCGAAGTCTGTCATCTTTTTCATTTCTATGAGTGAATTGTTTTTTTGAACAGAGGTTATAAACCGGCTGATATCTTTGTCATCCCACGGGCTGGCGATGCCGGCAATAACCAGCATATCGACACCTTCGGGATGGGGGCGCGAGTTAAGCGTTTGTAGAAACTGGCTATTGGGGAGTAGATCAATTTTAGCTTCGCCGGCACCATCCAATATGCCGCGTAAAATATGCCCCTGACCTTTTACCATACTCATCCACTGGTCACGCATTTCCGCCAGCAGGCGAAACCGGGCCAGTTCCGAACCATGATTCGGTGTTCCCACCATGATTAATGCGCCAACTTTCGGTACCAATCCGTTGTCTGCGTGCTGCCTGTAATTGATCTGCGGATTGGTCAACATTTCCCGCGAGACCAGACCACCCATACTGTGTCCAACGATTGCAATGCGATTAATACCAAGCTCACGCAGTTGTTTTAGTTCTTCATAAAAAAACCGTGCCGAATCGACTATGGGTTGATCATTGGGATAACGCAATTCCAGAACAGTCATATTATTTTTTGTCAGTGCTGGCGCGAGATTCATCCATACCTTCCCAGGATCATCCAGGCCGTGAATCAATACAACGTGAGGTGCTTCTGGATCTTTGTTGGGTGATTGTTCCTGTTTCGGGCCATAGAAAGACAGGCCAAAAGAGCTCGCGATTTCCGCCGCCTGTTTTGGAAAAGTATTTTCAACGCTGTTGCGCCAGTTCTGGCGCAGTTCTTTTTCCTGTTCTGGCGAAAATGCAAACGCGAGATATAGCGTTAATGCTGTCATTAACGCAATTGTGACACTGATAAAAATTAGTTTTTTTACCAGCTTATTCGATACTTTGTTCTGCTTCATCGTATGTTCTTATTTAAGGTTCGTAGTGTAAAAACAGGATTCATGTTTTTGGAGGTCTGCTCCAGTTATCTGAGTAGTTTAGTTAGGTATTGAATAAAACCATACGCACTATATGAGTTGCTGGAGCAATGCGCTTGTGCATGTATTTTAATCTAATTCGTATAATTTATGCTTGTTTGATTTGTGTCATCTTACAAAATTCTTCCCCTTGAGCCCATCAATGAGATGTTAGAAACCGATGAGATTTTTGAACTTGTACAAGCCAGTCAAATTGGGATGATAATAACCGATCAGCATTTGGCAGAGTTATGGGGACAAAGAAACAGTGCAGTATGTCGATAATATCTACAACTACTACCTGAGTTAGCGCCGGATTGCGCAGCAACGCAAGAAGCGTGCTGCGCGCGCCAATCAGTAACGTAAACTCAATGACCTTCGGTGAATAATAGCCGACTCGTTACGAGCACGATTGGCTATCTATTGACTTTCAATGGTGCGTCGAGTGTTGTTTCCAGTATGGTGCCGGCAGGTACACTGAGGCTTGTACCACCTGTCAGGATCGATGCCCCTGCGCCGACACGGGCACCAGTGCGAGCACCATCGCTGCCGCCTATAAGGCCACCGATTGCAGCTGCCCGCGCAGTGCGGCCGACAGTATTAGCGGCTTCGTTACCAGACTGTGCAGCTAATCCTGTCGTGGTGATTGGCTTCAGTTGATCATCAATAACGATATCTGTGAACGTGATCGCGAGCTCTGCTCTACCAGCCAGTCGACGAGAACTACCAGCCTGTGTGATCTGACCATGCACGATGGCGCCACGCGGGGCCACTGTTGTGCCGTCTACAACCAGCGCACCCTCGAGCTGTCCTGTAAAGCGATGGCCAGCGCCGTGACGGCTGGAATTGATCGCATCCGAGGTACGGATGACCAGTCGTGTTCCTTTAGGGACCGTGATACTTGCTTTCCCCATTTCCTGCTTGGTCTTGACGCCTTCGCTCAGGTAGATACCGACCACCTTGCTCTCCGGGAAGGCTTCGATGCCACCACCTGTGTCGAACATAATGATGCCGTTGCTGCTGCCAATGAAGTCACCTTCTAGCAATCGGCCGTCATAGAGCTCGATGGTGTCGGCCTGGATGATGGCAGGTATAAGAACGGACACTATAGCGATGATCGATGCTGCAATATTTTTCATGTTATTAACTCCGTATCTGGTTTCAAATGAAATAACAAATCTGGCTATGCTGGTCAGCGTTTAACAGATTCACGCCGATCTCGCGCTCCACTTCCAGACCAATCTTCAAGGCCGAGCGGGCTCACTTGTAGAACTTCACCTTGCCTGAGGCAACGTCGTACATGGCGCCGACCAGGTGGATCTGGCCTGAATCAATCATTTCGCGCAGTACGACACTTCGATCACGCAGCTTTTGCATGGTGAGCTGAACATTCATATCAGCAACTGCCTGAACGAAAGCCGCGTTCTGTGAGCTTCTGGGAGTAAAGTCTCCCGTTACCGCTTTGACGGCTGGATTGATGTTCGCCAGCGTACTGGTCAACAGACCAAGTTGTGCCGAATCGCAGGCACCTTTCACCGCACCGCACTCGGTGTGCCCCATCACAACAATGAGCTTTGCGCCGGCAAGCTTTGTTGCGAACTCAAGGCTGCCGAGAATGTCGTCGTTGACAAAGTTTCCGGCGACGCGTGCCACAAAGAGATCGCCTATGCCTCGATCAAAGACGATCGCCGGCGGGATGCGCGAGTCGAGGCAACTCACTATGGCGGCAAACGGGAATTGGCCCTCGGCGGTCTGTTTGACGCGGGCAAGACGGTCGTACTTGATCGCTTCACCGCTGACGAAGCGCGCGTTACCCTGCTTGAGCATCTCGAGTGCCTTGTCTGGTGTGATCGCGGCCTGGACTTGTTGGGTAAGTGCGGCTCCCGAATCAGCTAAGGCCATGTTGAACACCGACAAGACGCTAAACACTCCGACCAAGGCAAATGCCTTGTAGCCACCTTTAATGTAATGGTTCATTTCTGTCTCCCCGTGAAATCAAGTTAGCCGTATCGGCCAAATTAGTGTAAGGACAGATCAGATAAGAAATCTATGCAGAATCCGCAAATCGCTGATGCCCGTTAGCGATAGCAAATAGTGATTATGGCCTGTTTCGGGTCATGCGTAACATTTCCATGTGGAGAACATCGATCCGATCTCACTGCCACCTAGTCTGCAATCCTGCAGTGAAGACACAAGCAGGTAATTACAGATTCCTTGTCAGGGTTTGCGAGGGTAGCTCGCCGAATAACTTCTTGTAACGGTTTGCAAATCGTCCCAG
>NZ_CDLKIE010000265.1:0-4305 GCF_975902315.1 Kaarinaea lacus
TAGGATTTCAACGGGTAGCCCGGATGTAGCTTGCGGAATCCGGGATAGAACAGGGCAATTTCCCGGATTTCATTTTATTTCATCCGGGCTACTAACTACTGACTGTAACTTCTTGAAAGAATAGTTAAAAAGGATACAATGGAGACCGATATTGTATTTAATAGGTATTGTTGAAATAGACGGTATCTGTCTGAATTTCGAGCTAAAATTAACCAATGAATAAAATTATCCTGGATAAACAGCCACAACTTGTAGCGCTCTGCAAACAGTACCATGCGCAACGCCTGGAAGTGTTTGGTTCTGTCACGCGTGATGATTTTGATCCGACGAAAAGCGATCTGGATTTTCTGGTTGTATTTGAGGAAATGGCGCCTGGTGAACATGCAGACTCTTATTTTGGATTGCTGTCAGAGTTAGAAGCTTTGTTTGAGCGTAACATTGATCTCGTTGAATTAAAGGCGATTACTAATCCCTACTTTTTAGAAGCAGTTGAAGAATCCAGAGTGAATCTCTATGCGGCGTGAATGTAGACGGTAGACAGTATTATGGATAAAGAAGAAGTTTTGAAAACACTAACAAGGCTAAAACCGGAATTGGTGAAACGCTTTGGCGTGATTCGCCTTGCGCTGTTTGGTTCCACAGTGCGCAATGAAGCGAAACCAGACAGCGATATTGATATTGTGGTTGCATTTGATGGACCCGCAACATCAAAAAGATATTTTGGCGTGCAGTTTCTTCTGGAAGATGAATTGGGGCATTCTGTTGACCTGGTAACAGAGAAAGCCGTGCGTCCCGAATTACGACCTTATATTGAAAGAAAGGCTATCAGTGTCTGAACGCGAGTGGCGGTTTTATGTGGATGATGTTCCAGAATTATTGTCCGAACTAAAGAAAATCAAATCATAGCTGTAACAGTTCCCCATCTTAAATTAATCCCCTGGTATTACAAAATATCAAACTGGATTCCAGACAAATGCTTCGCACTTTCTGGAGTGACGAGCGGGGAGTGGGATTTCAGCTGGTAGCCCGGATGTAGCTTGCGGAATCCGGGATAGAACAGAGCAATATCCCGGATTTCATTTCATTTCATCCGGGCTACTAACTTGTCGCTCTGGCCATCCATGGCCTCTCGCGGCAATTGTGCTTCCTGCACATCGCGCAGGAATGACGAGGATGTGCGAGGAAAAACTATGGGGAATAATAGAAAAGCTTTTGAGCAAGGATATTCCCATCTTCATCGACCACTTCAATCACCCAGGGACCTACCGACTTTACCGGTATATTTTTACTGGTCCAAACCCGCCAGCGCGGACCACGCACGTTAAATGAAAGTTCAAACAGGGTTTTATCGTTGTATTTCCAGCGATGGGTTACGCGATGATTGGCGTAATTATTTATCTCGGTAAAAAATGTGATTTTATTCCGCTCGGGAATACAGACATTATCCACGGGTTCCCGTTGCTTGACGCCAGTGGTTAATAGTGCCCGAGAAACATGTTTTGTTTTGAACAATGAATTAGTGTCATGTTCTTCGACAAAATTATCGTCTTCATAGGTATCAAACAAATCTTCCCGCCCGCGATCATAGAAATACAGGATTCTTTGCGACTCGTCTGCATAATGTTCTTTAAATGCTTCAGATTCAACGTCACAGTCTTTATCATTGTTACACTGCCTGACGAGCTGGCGTAGTCTGGCAAGCTCTGAGATCACCAGGTCATTATCAATGCATTGGTATTCAGCGGATGCATTGTTAATCTTGATTGCCTGGCGTGCTAATTCGTCTGCTTGTTGCTGGGTCAGGTTTGGCTCTTGCTCTTTGTATTTGTCTTGCTCTTCAATGCAACTGTCCAAGGCTTTTTTGTGTTGGCAGGCATTTTCACAGATGGATTGAATAGTCCCGCTAATGAGTTCGGACCTTTTTAGTAGCAGTGAATTGTTGGCACTGGCGATACAGCTTCTCTGGGAATGATTGAAACGGTGTAGTGCATAGTTGCAGTTCGACAAATAATCCGCATCAATGTTTTTGGCGTTTTTGGTAGGTAATGTTGTAGAAAGATCACAACTGAGTTCGATATCCATTTTTTGCAGTATTTCACTTTTTACAGTGCTCTTTGCAAAAAGATAATTTATTTTATTGGCAGCAACTTGCGTTTCCGGATTAATGGCATTACTGAATCCAACTTTGACGACTTCTTCAGGATCAACATAATCACCCACTTTCTGAACAATATTCTTGCCTTCGTCTATTAATTGTTGTCCGACTTCTTCGGATTTTTCCATGACCAGATCGGCGGTAGTTTCGACGCCTTCGAAGTATAATTCTCCTAACTTTAATACATCCTCTTTGAGTTTATCTGAGGTATTTTCATCATTATCAATGTAGCGTTCTTTTAATTTCTGACTGCCTTCTTTGATGGTTTCGGAAGCGGATTCTTTGAGTTTTTGAGACTCTTCAGCGACTTCAACGTCTTCCAGGTTAGCGACTATTAACCAGACTATTAAAAGAAACACCACAAAAATGGCGTAGGAGGATTTTTTACCAAGTGAACCATTCATTTTTCATCGGGGCCAGTACAGGGGTGCTATTAACCTTGTATCGTTGTAACTCTGGGCAATATTGAGAGGGGATTCAATAGTCAGCTTAACATTTGATAAAACAGTATAAATGCATTTTTTAATCCAGTTACACCGAAAAATTCCGGTATATCGAAAACTCGATTTTCTATACTTTACAATAAGTTACAAGGGGCAGACCCCCAAATTAAGGGAGTCAGAGCCGCTGCTGTCCCACTAGAGTCCCTTCTACCCCTCACGAGGGTACTGAAAAGGGTCCCCTTGAGGGAGAAGGTTTGGATGGGGCAGGCTATATGAAGCGGTCTTTCTATGTACATTAACGCCTCACACGATTTATGGTAAATAAGTACCTATTGTGGAATGTGCATGGAAGGTTGCCGCGCATTTATGAAACAGGATTAGTGTTACTATTTCTGCACAAATCAGGACCAGTGTGTACAGGGGGTGAGGTCGGGATAAGAAATAGCGCCAGGGAACGATTGTTGCTGGTGGTGATTTGATCAAGATCAAATTGACAGGATATTAACGTCGTATTTACTTCGGAATCGCGCTAATCTAACTGGCAATTTAAACAATAACAGGAGTTCTGGGCAATGACCCGGTGTCACATCAAGTTAAAAATATTTTCGTTAGTCACTATATTTGTGGCATTAATTGGTGTTACTGATATTCCTGACGCCCGTGCTGAATACGGCGACGTCGTGTTAAATAATTATTCCTCCGACTCCGGTATTCGCCCCGTCATTTTTCCCCACTGGTTTCACCGGATACGCTTCAGTTGTAAAACCTGTCATAGCGATCTTGGTTTTAAAATGAAAGCAGGGGGTAATCAAATTAATATGCTCAAGATTGTCAATGGAGAATATTGTGGCGTCTGCCATAACGGGCAGATGGCCTGGGCAGTGGAAAATTGTGACCTGTGCCATTCGGCTAAAATGAATACACCAACACAGGTTGTTAAAGAACATAAGATAAAGCCAAAAAAGAAGTAGAAGGTCACTACTAATGTTGAAAAGCAAAATGTTAAAGAACAATAGAACGTACTTGTCCTGCTTCGTCATTTTACTGTGTTTATCGGTAATGATTGCGATGGGTCCAGCATTTGCTGCAGAGAACCCCAATACCTTTAACCGTTTATTCGTACCACCCAAAGAGCGTGATACTTCACTGGAATCGGATGATGTTCATGATCCCGAAGTGCCTGGCCTCAAGTTATTACAACAACCTTCGGTTGCATTCAAACCGCTCACCAGGAGTACGGGCGGTAATTACGTGGATTGGGTGAAGTCCTTTCAAAAAGGACAGATTAAGCCCCTGTACGATTATCGTAATCCCAAAACGCAACCAATGCCGATGGACATGAATATTGTTATGGAAGTGAAGGGCAGTATGCCGAATGTTGCGTTTCCACACAAACAACATACGGAAATCCTGGATTGCTCCAATTGCCATGACGCCATCTTTATGCCGAAAAAAGGTGGCAATCCTATGAGCATGGCGGAGATTATGCTGGGTCAGAAATGTGGCGTCTGTCATGGCAGTGTTGCTTTTCCTGTTACCGAGTGTAAGCGTTGTCATTCGGAGGGCAAGACGAAGACCGCCGCCAAAAAGACTGGTAAGAAGGCCAGTCAGAAAAAGTGATGCGCTTGCGCTGTTGTAGTAACGCTCGTCGACACCCTAAAGGTCATTCCATTTTATTTTTCCTGGCTTTATTTTCTCAATCAGCCA
>NZ_CDLKIE010000266.1:0-4321 GCF_975902315.1 Kaarinaea lacus
CTACACTCCGACGTGGTTTTTGGATCGATTGAAATTATACCTTAAGCCATTGATGGGGGGAATTTTCTGTCCAGTACCATTTGGTATTGGTTAGATAGTATCAACTCTCTTTCTTTCCCTGGCTCTTCTTGTGTTTATGTTCCATGAATTTTTTCATTTCTTCGCAGGGATCTGGCCGATCTGCTGCGGGGGTAAATACTACATAATCAAAGGGCAATTTTTCCTGGCCCCAGGGTGTCGCATATATTTTAGGATCTGTTGTTTCTTCATCAACTTCCAGCCATGCGATGGAGGTGATTGATGCGGTTTTATCGATGGCGCTGAGGTACATGGGTGCGCCACGGTCGTTTCGGACATGACCTGAACCGGATATCAATACGACGGCCTGGGTTTCGGCATCTTTTAATGCGAACATATTATTTGCCATGGCCGCGTCGCGAACCTGTTGACCCAACATCATGGCTTTTGTCATTTCGTCGTTAATCATGCCGCAATGTGTGCCTTCAATTTCCTTCTTTAAAGCAGCGCGCTCTTCCTCGGATAACTGTTTCGTTTTAAGCAGGGATTTGAGCTCAGCGGGCGCATGTTCTTTTCCCTCGCGGACTACTTTCATCATGGTTGGTTTATCGAGATCGGCAGGGTAAATTTTATAATTAGCGTTGACGATACTGTCGAAAACCGGGCGATAGTATTTTTTAAATTCCCAACCAGTTTTTGCTTTTTCCAGTGCATCCATAACGTTATCAGTTGTAGCATTCTCGGTGCTATTTATTGTTTCAGCTTGTTCTTTTGTGACCATTTCAAGGGCGACGGCAATGTTGAGCCCCTTCTTGTTGAGTTCGCTAATTACCCATCCATGATCTTCATGATGTTTGATATTGTCATGGGTTTCACCCAGCAAGATGTAATCGCTAATCAATACGTTTTGTAATAGCTGGTCTTTGCTGATGTATTGTTGTTTATTGACATCCCAGATTTTGCCAACCAATGGGTGATCTTGCTGGGTTAGCTTGTAAGGTTCCCCATTATCTTTATCTTTGGCATGAGCGCTTATACTGAAAGTGAAGAGAAGCAATAAAGACTGGCACAGAATTGACACGACAGGGTGAGCTGCAAAGCTTGAAATTCTCATTGTTATCCTAAGGGTAATATGAATTTAAGAGGTTAATGGATAGGACAATCAGGACGTCAGTTTTGTTTCTTTTACCTGGAACAAAAAGTTCTGTGATAATTAGTAGGTGCGGTTAATAGAAAACTCAGCCAACGAAGACAAGGCATCCCTGAATCGTGAATCTGGAATTTTCGATAACATTTCCAGCGCCCTGTTTGCTTCATCGCGGGCAATCTTGGCAGTGTACTCAATGGCGTCAGTGGCCTCGATCGCTTTCATGACTTCCGCAATATGTTCGCGCCCACCTTCGGTGATGGCTTTGCGGATTGTATTTGCATGGTCAGCGGAGCCGGTTGTCATGGCGCGAATCAGGGGTAGTGTCGGCTTACCTTCGGCCAGGTCATCACCGATATTTTTACCAATTTCTTCCGATGATGAGCTGTAATCCAGAACATCGTCCACTAACTGAAAGGCTGTGCCCAGGTACATGCCATATTTGGCCATGGCAAATTCCTGTTCAGGACTAGCGCCAGATATGACAGCGCCGAGCTGGCCTGCTGCTTCGAAAAGTTTGGCGGTTTTGAAATGGATGACATCCATGTAGCGTTGCTCGCTGGTGTCCGGATCATGGCAATTGAGCAACTGAAGCACTTCACCTTCGGCGATGGTATTTGTGGCATCGGACAGAATTTCCATGATCCGCATGCTGTTGCAATCGACCATCATCTGGAAAGCGCGGGAATAGAGGAAGTCCCCGACCAGTACGGCCGCTTCATTACCCCAAATGGCGTTGGCGGTGTCATTGCCGCGGCGTTTGTCGGAGGCGTCCACCACGTCATCGTGAAGCAGGGTGGCGGTATGGATAAACTCGACGATGGCCGCGAGGTTGATATGCTGGTTACCCTCGTAATTCAGGGCTCGGGCAGATAGTAGCACCAGCACCGGGCGTAGCCGCTTGCCGCCACTATATATAATGTAGTTGCTCAACTGGTTAATCAGCGCCACTTCTGAGTGAAGTCGCTTTTTAATCAACTGGTTAACGTTGTCCAGGTCGCTTTCAATAAGCTGGTAAATGTCATCAATGGACAAATTCTGCCTGGTGGCGGTATTTGGTGAAGCTGCTTCTTGCATCCGGCCATGCTATGGGGGGAGACCGAGGGTGTCAAGTTTTGCGCACGGGTTTTGCTGAATGATCGGCCACACTGTGGTGGCTAAAAAAGTGCATAATTGCGGCTGTGCTAAGGGGGCGAAATGGACGCAAATGCCGGTAAAAAATGCCGGGTAGTGTTTGACCTAAGTGCCTTTAGCCGTTAAAATTCCCGGTCTTTCGCTGGCCCTCAGCGAATTCCGAATTCGAAATGCGTGAGATCCCATCTATAATTCAGGGATAATTGGAGAAAATCGATGTACGCGGTCATTAAAACCGGTGGTAAGCAATACCGGGTTGCCAAGGGCGACAAATTAAAAGTGGAAAAATTGCCTGTAGAAGCAGGCGCTTCCGTCGATATTAACGACGTACTGATGGTAGGTGACGGCGACAACGTCACTGTCGGTGCACCACTGGTAGACGGTGGTAAAGTAAAAGCGACGGTAGTCGCTCACGGGCGTCACAAGAAAATCGAAATTGTGAAGTTCCGTCGTCGCAAGCACCACCAAAAGCGCACTGGTCATCGCCAGGATTACACGGAAATTGAAATCACAGATATTTCCGCGTAACAAATAGTAGAGAATTTTAAGACAGGTAAAGCATCATGGCACATAAGAAAGCAGCAGGTAGTACGCGTAACGGACGCGATTCAGAATCCAAACGATTGGGCGTCAAACGCTATGGCGGACAGGTCGTCCAGGCAGGCAACATTATTCTTCGTCAACGTGGCACCAAGGTACATCCAGGTGTAAACGTGGGTTGCGGCAAAGACCATACCTTATACGCTACTGCGGAAGGTGCTGTTAAATTCGAAATTAAGGGTCCCAAAAAGCGTCAATATGTGAGCGTTGTACCCGCGTAAATTGCACGTTGCGATTTTGTAGAGAACCCCGCCTCGTGCGGGGTTTTCTTTTTGTAGGAAGCAGAAAGTATAGTGAGGATTTTTCTAGATAGTGAAAGGTAATCTCGAATCAATAGTTATTGCATCGAAAATCCTCCCTAACCCTCCTTTACAAAAGGAGGGGATGTATCAGGGAGACTGGTTGCACTTATGTTTTTCTTCCCCCTTTGTAAAGGGGGAATGAGGGGGATTTAATGTGTAGATATACAAACCCTCACTCTAAATCTGTAAATATTGAAAGTATTACTGCTTGAAAAACAAATTAGATACTACTCATGAAATTCGTAGATGAAGCGACAATTCGAGTCGAAGCCGGCAAAGGTGGCAGCGGTTGCGTGAGCTTTCGTCGCGAAAAATACATTCCCTTTGGCGGGCCCAACGGTGGTGATGGCGGGGATGGTGGCAGTGTTTATTTTGTAACGGATACTGGATTAAATACCCTGGCGGATTTTCGCTATCAACGACACTATCGTGCACAAAAAGGTGAGAACGGCATGAGCCGCGAGTGCACGGGCAAGTCCGGTGAGGATTTATATATTCGGGTGCCGGTCGGCACCGTGGTGTATGACGCCGATACACGGGAACAAATTGGTGACCTGGTTGATGTGGACCAGCAGTTGCTGGTTGCCAAGGGTGGCAAACATGGTTTGGGCAATGTGCATTTCAAAAGTAGTACCAATCGCGCACCACGTCAAAGCACTCCGGGGACCCCGGGTGAAATTCGCAATTTGCTACTGGAGCTTAATGTACTGGCCGATGTGGGTTTGTTGGGTTTGCCCAATGCCGGTAAATCAACTCTGATACGCAGTGTTTCCGCGGCTAAACCGAAGGTGGCGGAGTATCCCTTTACTACACTGTATCCAAACCTGGGTGTGGTGCGTTTAGGTGTCGATCAAAGTTTTGTGATCGCAGACATACCCGGCGTCATTGAAGGCGCCGCGGAAGGTGCTGGGCTGGGGATTCAGTTTCTCAAGCACTTGTCTCGAACCCGTTTATTATTGCATTTGCTGGACGTCAAACCTTTTGAGGGTGTTGGTGATCCAGTGGAAAATTTTCGTGCCATCGAAAATGAATTGAAAAAATTCAGTGATACCTTGTATGCCAAAGACCGCTGGTTGGTACTTAATAAAGTGGATCTGTTGCCGGAACCAGAACGTGATAA